>VGEJ01000076.1 GCA_016869335.1 Alphaproteobacteria bacterium
CTGCGCGATCGCGTGCCGGGGCTGGCGGGGGCGAGCGAGAGCCTCCTCGGCCTCAGCGCGCGCCGCCCGCTGCCGGCCTGGCATGCCCACCCGTTCCGGGCGTCGCGGGAGGCTGGCCAGCCGGAAGGCGCGCCCGACGTCGTGCTGTTCGTGGATACCTTCACCACCTGGTTCGAGCCCGACAATGCGCGGGCCGCGGCGCGCGTGCTGGCGGCGGGCGGATTCCGGGTCGGGGTCGCGGGGCCGGCGGGTCGGCCGCTGTGCTGTGGCCGCACCTTCCTCACGGCGGGCCTCGTCGATCAGGCACGGGCCGAGGCGGGGCGCACGCTCGCGGCGCTCGCACCCCACGTCGCGCGCGGCGCACTGGTGGTCGGGCTGGAGCCCGCGTGCCTCCTGACGCTGCGCGATGAGGTCCCGGCCCTGCTGCCGGGCGCGGACGCGCGCACGACCGCCGCCGCCGCGTTCCTGTTCGAGGAGTTCCTGGCGCGCGAGCACCGCGCCGGACGACTCGCTCTGGCGTTGACGCCGCTCGCGCAGCGGCGGGCGCTCCTTCATGGGCACTGCCACCAGAAAGCCTTCGGCGCCATGGCCGATGTCGCGACGACGCTCGGGCTCGTCCCCGGGCTCGCCGTGACGACGGTGGCGGCATCGTGCTGCGGCATGGCCGGCGCCTTTGGCTACGAGGCCGAGCACCACGCGACCTCGATGGCGATGGCCGAGCTCGACCTCCTGCCGGCGGTGCGCGAGGCCGCTGCCGACACCCTGATCGTCGCCGACGGCTTCAGTTGCCGCCACCAGATCCGCGACGGCACCGGCCGTGCCGCCCGCCACGTCGCGCACGTGCTGGCCGACGCGCTGGCATGAACCGCGTGGGTTGATCGTCAGGCCGCCAGGCGAGCGGGTCCTTTGCACTTCGCGCGGATCGCGTCGGCGCCGTCCTTCATCGCCTGACGCAACACCCAGACATCACCCGAGTAAGCGATGAGGTCGAAGCCTTGCTTGTGCAGTGCGATCCCTGACCGGGCATCGAACGCGGTGCGCGCCGCCGACTTGCCATGGGCGTGGGCGGCTGCGACCACCCGTCGATGCGCGCGCCTGACCTTGGGGTGGTCGAACTCGCCCGGCACGCCGAGCGCGTAGGCGAGGTCGTTGGGGCCGGGCCACAGGCAATCGACGCCCTCGATGGCCGCCATCGCCTCGACGTTGTCGACCGCCTCGCCGCTCTCGATCAGGGCGAAGAACGTGGTCCGGCGGTTGGCGGCCCGCATCTTCTGCACGACGGAGCCGTATGCGTAGCGGTCGTGCGCGACCCCGGCGGAGAGGGTGCGGTGGCCCTGCGGCGCATACTTCATGCAATCGAGCACCTGGAGGCAGTCCTCCGCCGTAACCGGCGAGCACAGGATGCCCTCGGCACCGAGGTCCAGCGCCCGGCCGATGTGGTCGGGGCGCAGGGTCGGCACGCGCACGATCGCCGGCAGGTCGGCCGCCTGCATGTACCGCAGGATCCGCTTCAGGCTGGCATAGCCGAAGCCCGAGTACTCCTGGTCGATCATCACGAACTCCATGCCCGCGGCCTTGAGGATCTGGCCGATGCCGGGGGTGTCGAACTCGACTAGGTTGGTGCCGATCTTGAGCCGGCGGGTGCGGGTCATGTCCTTGAGCGTCAACTGCGCCACGTGGGTCCTCCTGGTGGGTTGCAGGGGGCGGCTGTCGCCGGGCCGGTGCCGGTCCTACACTCAACCACCACGCAACCGGAGGCCCGAGCCATGGTGAACGTCGCCGAGATAAGCGCCAGCGCCCATTCCTGTCCGTTCGAGCGCAATGTCATCCGTCTCGGGCTCGGGCGCAACATCAAGCGCGACATCGTGTTCGTCCGCGTCATCACTGACGACGGTCGCGTCGGCTACGGTGAGGCGCACCACGGCCAGAACCCGACGGCGATGGCGGAGATCGTGCGCGGCATCGGCTCGCTGCTGATCGGTGCCGATCCGCTCGATTCAGAGGGCATTTGGGACCGCGTGAACCACCAGCAGATCGTCACCCACGGCCTCGGGGCCGGCTCGATCATGGCGCTCTCCGGGATCGACATCGCGCTCTGGGACCTCAAGGGCAAGATCCTGGGCCAGCCGGTGTACCGGCTGATGGGCGGCGCGCAGCGCAAGGTTCGCGCCTATGCCGGCGGCCTCAGCCTCGGCTTCCAGCCGCTCGACTCGCTCGCGAAGGAGGTCGCCGCCCTCCTCGCGCAGGGTTACACCGCGATCAAGATGCGGGTGGGCGACACGACGAAGCGCGATGCCGAGCGCGTCGGTCACATCCGCAAGACCTTCGGCGATGCGCTCGACATCGCCGTCGATGCCGCGACGCGCTACGCCGAGCACGATATCCCCGCGGTCGTCCGCTATTGCGAGGAGAACCGCGTCTACTGGATCGAAGAACCGTTCACTCCGGACAACATCCCGGCCTATCAGAAACTCGCCCGCCACACCGCGATCCCGCTCGCGGCGGGCGAGAACCACTATGCGCGGCCCGCCTTTCGCGCCCTCTTCGAGGCCCGGGCGATCGCCATCGTGCAGCCCGATTGCTGCAAGTCGGGCGGACTCTCGGAGGTCAAGAAGATCGCCGAGATGGCTGCGGCATGGCACCTCCCGCTCGCACCACACACCAGCCACAGCATCATCAGCAACGCAGCCAGCGTGCATCTCCTCTCGGCGCTGCCCAACGGGCTCATCTATGAAGCCGACGTGGCCCCGGTGAACCCGTTTCGCACCGAGCTCGCGACCGTGCCGTTCGGCGTCGTCGATGGCTACATCGAGCCCCGCGACGCGCCCGGGCTCGGCATCGAGATCAACGAGGCGGTGCTGGCGGCGTACCCGGCGATCCCCGGCCCCTGCTACGTCCCGTGAGACTGAGACTGAGACCGATGTTCATTGACCGACGGCGCCCGGCACCGCGACAATCGAGCAACAACAGGGAGGAACAGTCGTGGCCGAGACAACGGTTGCGTCGAATGCCGATGCGCTGACCCAGGCAGCGTTCGATCACTGCGTCTTTCCGCTCATCGAGCGGCGCGAGGTGCACGAGGGTGGCCCGCACATCTACGCCAAGGGCGAGGGCATCGTGCTCACCGACATCCGCGGCAAGACCTACCTCGACATGATGAGCTCGCACACCCGCGCCAACGTCATGGGCTACGGCAACGACGAGATCGCGCGCGCCGTCTACGAGCAACTCAAGCGGCTGCACTACGTCGGCACGATCGCCAACCTCGGCGAGCCGGCCATCCGCCTCGCCCAGAAGGTCGCCGCGCTGACGCCTGGCGATCTGAACCGGGTGCTGTTCGTCAGCGGTGGCTCGGAGGCGGTCGAGTCTGCGATCAAGATCGCCAAGCAGTACCACGTCAATCGCGGGGCCAAGCCGCGGGCGTACAAGGTCATCAGCCGGTGGAACGCCTATCACGGCGCGACGATGGGCGCGCTGGCGGTGACCGATTGGCTGGGCACGCGGACTATTGCCGAGCCGGGGGTGCCCGGATCGAGCTTCATTCCGGCGCCGACCTCGTACCGCAACCCCTTCGGCCTCGACTATGAAGCCTATGGCGCATTCTGTGCCGAGTACCTCGAGCAGCAGATCCTGCACGAGGGCCCGGAGCTGGTTTCCGCCTTCATCGCCGAGCCGATCATGCAGGCCAACGGCGTGCAGATCCCGCCGCCCGCTTACCTGCCACGGGTGCGCGCGATCTGCGACAAGTACGAGGTGCTGCTCATTCTCGATGAGATCATCACCGGGTTCGGCCGGGTCGGGCAGTGGTTCGCCGCACACCACTTCGGAATCGTGCCCGACATCATCACCATGGCCAAGGCGATCACGGCCGGCTACATGCCGCTCGGCGCCGTCGCGGCGCGCACCGATGTCATCGAGGCGATGCCGATCTTCCGCCACGTCCACACGTTCATGGGGCATCTCGCCGGAACCGCCGCAGCGAACTGCAACATCGCGATCTACGAGCGCGAGAACCTCATCCAGAAGGGTAGGGACAACGGCGCCTATTTCCTCGATGCCCTGCAGCAGGCCGTCGGCAAGCACCCGATCGTCGGGCAGGTGCGGGGCTTGGGCTGCTGGCTCGCCGTCGAGCTCACCGCCGATCGCAAGACCAAGGCGCCATTCGCCGACGACACCGTTAAGGCGGTGGTGCAGCGAATGCGCAAGCATGGCGTGCTCGGCAGCCCGATCGGCGATGCCTTCGAGCTGGCGCCCTCGCTCATCACCACGCGGGCGCAGTATGACGCCGCCACCGAGGTCATCGCGCGCTCGATCGACGAGGTGGCACGGGCTCGCCGTCTGGTCTGACGCGGGCGGGGAGGTTCGATGATCGTTCGTGTCTGGCAGGGCTGGACCACGCCGGAGAACGCGGACGCCTACGAGGCGCTGCTCCGGGCCGAGGTGTTCCCAGGGATCGCCGCCAAGGGCCTCGCCGGCTACCGCGGCATCGAGCTGCTCCGCCGGCCGGCCGGCGAGGAGGTCGAGTTCGTCACCATCATGCGCTTCGACGACTGGACCGCCGTGAAGCGCTTCGCCGGCGGGGATCATGAGGTCGCATACGTGCCGGCCGCGGCGCGGGTGGTGCTCAAGCGCTACGATGCACGCTCGCGCCACTACGAGCAGCGCGCTGCCATCGAGTACTGAGTGTGCGCCCAGCATGGGCGTGGTGGCGCTCCTCGGCCACGGCGCGGTTGTTAACCGCTGTGCGCTAGCCTCCGCGGGGAAGAATCACTATCACCCATCGGGGAAACCATGGTCGGCAAGCGCTCGTTACCGCAGCTGTTTGCCCTGGTCGGCGCGCTGATCTGCATCGCGGCACTGGTGATCTTCGGATCGGTGCATCTCAAGATGTCCATCGATCGCCTCGCCCGCGTGACCGAAGACAGCAACACCACCCTCGCCATGGCGTTGTCGGTGCTCGTCCGGCGTGACTTCGGTGGCTGGATCGCGACGGCCGCCGCGCAGGATCCGGCGACGATCAGCGCCGATCCGCAGACATCGCGGCTGCACGCCGCCATCGCTGGCATGACGAGGGGCACCCGCGTCGTCAAGGTCAAGATCTAAGACCAGCGGGGCATCGCGGTGTTCTCGACCGACCCGAGCCAGATCGGCGAGGACAAGGCCGCCAACCCTGGCTTTCGGTCCGCCATCGCCGGCCGCGTCGCCAGCACCATGACCCACCGTGATCGTTTCGATGCTTTCGAGGGTGTGATCCAGGATCGCGACCTGATTTCGAGCTACGTGCCGTTCCGGCTCGATGACGAGGGCACCTAGCGCGGTGTGTTCGAGATCTACAGCGATATCACGGAGCACAAGCGCGAGGTGACGCGCACGGTGGCGCGCGAAGCACTGTTGCTGCTCGCGTGTTTCGGCCTGATCTACGGCTCGCTCCTCTACACGGTCATCGCCGGCAATCGGGCGTTGGCGCGCAAGCATCAGGAGACCGTGGCGCTGGCGGCGAGCGTCGCGCGCGCGGAAGCGGCGAGCAAAGCGAAGTCCGAGTTTCTCGCCAACATGAGCCACGAGCTGCGCACGCCCTTGAATGCCATCATCGGCTTCTCGGAGATGATGGCCAGGGGCGTGTTCGGCGCGGTCGAGCCCGAGCGCTATCGCGGCTACGTTGCCGATATCCATCGCTCCGGAACGCATCTCCTCGGCATCGTCAGCGACGTGCTCGAGTTCGCAAAAGTCGAGGCCGGCAAGTTCACCCTGACGATCGAAGACGTCGACATCGCGGCCGCGATTCGCGAGTCCATCAGCATGGTCGCGGCGAAGGCCGCGGCGTCCGGCGTGGAGATCGCCGTCGCGATCGATCCCGACGTGCCACCCATCGCCGCGGACCGCACCCGTACCAAACAGATCCTCATCAACCTGCTCTCGAACGCGGTGAAGTTCACACCGCCCGGTGGCGCGGTGACGATCGCGGTGCGCTGCTTCGGCGGCGGCTCCATGGTGGAGATCGCGATCGCCGACACGGGCATCGGCATAACGGCAGCCGACATCCCGCTCTGCCTCTCGCCCTTCGGCCAGGTCGAGAGCGCGGAGGCACGGACGCACGGTGGGTTCGGACTGGGGCTGCCGCTGTCGCGCAAGTTTGCCAAGCTCCTCGGCGGGCGGCTCGAGCTGACAAGCACACCGGGTCGCGGCACCACGGTCACCGTATTGTTGCCCCGCGCCGGTCTCCGCGCCGCACCGCTGCGCTTCGCCGCCTAACCTCAAGTTCAGGCCACTCGAGCGAGCGGCCGGCGAGTCCCGCCGCGCAGCCAGGGCGGCCCGGTCTTGCTGCTGCCGGACTCGTGCGGTCTTCGCGACATGTCGACTCCGCGGGTTCCGTGCTAGGGTCGCACCGCGAATGATGACCCCGGGCATGGTGCACCGCCGGATCAGGGCGCGGATATGGACCGCGCTCGCCGCGGCGTGCGCGCTTGTGCTCCACGCCGTGGTGGGGGGGCTTGCCCTGGGTTCCGGGGCCGCCGCGGAGCGGCCCGGCAGCCTCGGCAACGCTACCAGCACCATCATTTGTGCCGGGCATACCACGACTGTGCCGCCGGGTTCGGGACCGGCCCACCACCGCACCCAGGTGCCGGATTGCTGCTCGGCCGGCTGCACGATGGTAGGCGGCCTTGGCGCCCTTGGACCTCCCTCACCGGCCCTAGCACCCGGCCAGGCGCTAGAGACGCGCGTCGTCGCCCCACGAGACGACAGTGCGAACGCATGCTCCCCGTGGTCGCCGCTCAAGGCGCGCGCGCCGCCAGACCTAGCATAGGCCTGTTTCGCGCAGCGACACTTGGCGCGCGCGAGACGGAACCGACGTTCGGCGGCAGGCCCTCTCCGCGAGGCTCAGGTCAAGCAGCAGAGCAGCTGGATCCTAGTGGCCGCCGTGCGTCGGGCACTCATTCCACGCTCCGGCCGCGCCTCTGCGTGGCCGGCCCCTCAGACGCGGAAGCGGGCGATCCCGTATCCGCAGGCAACGGCTGGCGCGAAGCCAGCCCGTAAGGAGCGAGCATATGCGTAGGACTGCCTTTTCCGCTGCGGCGCTACTCGTCTTCACGGCCAGTACGGCTTCTGCTCACGTCACGCTTGAGGTCGCACAAGCCGCTGTCGGTTCGCACTACAAGGCGATACTCCGCGTGCCGCACGGGTGCGAGGGTTCGACCACTCTGAAGGTCCGAGTCCAGGTTCCGGAGGGGGTCATCAACGTTAAGCCCATGCCGAAGCCTGGCTGGACCATCGAGACCGTCAAGGGCAAGTACGCCAAGGCCTACGATTACTACGGCACCGCGCTTGACCAGGGCGTCACGGAGATCAGTTGGTCCGGTAGTCTGCCGGATGAGTACTACGACGAGTTCGTTCTCCGGGGCATGCTGGCGAATGAACTCACAGCCCATTCCACGCTCTACTTTCTGGTCGTCCAGGAGTGCGAGAACGGAGTCGAACGGTGGATCGAAATCCCTGAACCGGGGAAGACCGCAGACGACTACGAAGCGCCGGCGCCAGCCTTGAAGCTTCTGCCCAAAGAGTGAGGAGCGGGGAGGGGGGGGCTGCGCCCCCTCCCATCTCACACGGAGCGGCGGAGTGCTTTCCGGTCAGCCGGCCAATTCGGGCGGTCTAGAGGCGGTGTCGGAAGGCGCACGATCCCTCCCGGCATGCAAGACCGGCATGACGCGGTTCTGTTCGTGGCTCCGTCCGCCGGCGGTCACCGCCGTCGACCGGATGGCCAGGAACGGTGCTACGCTCGCGCGGCTGCACCTTCTTGTCGCGATCGCTGTCATGCTGTTTGCGCCCTGGAGTGCACCGGCGCTTGGACACGCCGCCCTGGTGGAGAGCGTGCCAGCCGATGGGGCAGTTCTTAGCGATGCGCCGCGACGCTTGGCCCTCACGTTCAACGAGCCGGTGGCGCCCCGTGCGCTCAGTCTGATCACCGCGGACCAGAACGCGCGGGCACTAGATCACTACCACCTGGAGGGAACGACGGTGGTCATCGACCCTCCGGCCAACCTGGCACGTGGCAGCTACGCCCTGAGCTGGCGCGTGGTCTCAGAGGACGGGCATCCCGTCGGCGGTTCAGTCGTGTTTTCCGTGGGCACGCCTGGTGCGACCGGGACGCTCACCGGCGAGCCGGTCGTCGATTGGCCGCTTCGGGCCGCGATCTGGACGGCGCGCATTACGATCTATGTTGCGCTCTTCCTCGGAGTCGGTGGATTCGCCTTCCACGCCTTCAGCCTGCCGCTCCCCTTTTCCGCGGGTGTCAAGGTCGTGCTCCTCCTCGGGCTGTTCGCCGTGCCGTTCTCCGCTGGACTGCAGGGCCTCGACGTGCTCGGCCTCTCGTTCCCTGAGGTTGCCCGGCCGGACGTCTGGACTACCGGTATCGAGACCTTCCACGGTATTGCCGCGATCATCGCTGCGCTCGCGACCGCGGCCGCGCTTGCCGGTTTGTATATGGCTTCCGGCAGGCGCAAGAAGGCCCTCGCGTTTGCAGCGCTCTCTGGTGTGGGACTGGCATTTGCCGCGAGCGGGCACGCCAGCACGGCGGCACCGGAGCTTCTGACCCGACCCGCAGTGTTCGTTCACGCGACCGCCGTCGCATGGTGGACCGGCGCGCTGACGCCGCTCGCCTTAGCGCTCCGCGGCGGGCACGAGGGCGCCACCGCGGCGCTTCTACGGTTCTCGCGGGCAATCCCGGTCGCCCTCGTTCCGCTCGTCGTCACCGGCGTCGCGCTAGGCGTCGTCCAAGTCGAGGGTCTGAGCGCGCTATGGAGCACAGCTTACGGGCAGGCGTTTCTCGTCAAACTCGCGCTGGTCGCGGCACTTCTCGGGACGGCGGCGTTCAATCGCTGGCGGCTGACCGGGCCCGCTGCCGCCGGGGTCCGCCCCGCCCTCGGCACGCTGATCCGCTCTATCACGATCGAGATCGTACTGGTTATGGCGATCCTCGGCGTGGTCGCCACTTGGCGCTTCACGCCGCCGCCGCGCGCGCTTGCCGCCGCAAGCATGGGACCGGCCGTGGCTCACCTAGATGGTGGTGGCGCAATGGCGGATCTCGTGCTCGCGCCGGGACGGGTCGGTCCCGCTATCGCAACTATCGTCATCACGACCGAGGCCTCTCAACCGCTTGCCGCCCAAGAAGTGACTCTGCTCATGTCACACGTCGGAGCCGGCATCGAATCAATCAGGCGGGACGCGACGCGATCGGACGAAGGCATCTGGCGCGTTGATGACTTGCTAGTCCCCGCGCCGGGAAGCTGGAGAGTGAGACTGCGGATTCTCGTTTCCGATTTCGTGCGGACCGATCTCGAGGGCCTGATCGACGTCAGGCCGTGAGGAAT
>VGEJ01000077.1 GCA_016869335.1 Alphaproteobacteria bacterium
GATCGTCATCCTCAACGACAACGACATGTCGATTTCGCCCAACGTCGGGGCGATGAGCGCCTATCTATCGCGGATCATCTCCTCGCACTCATATCATGGGCTGCGCGGGATCGCGAAACAGGTGGCGAAGAAGCTGCCCGATCCGATCGAGCGGACCGCGCGCCGCGCCGAGGAGTTCGCGCGGGGCATGGCCACCGGTGGCACCCTGTTCGAGGAGCTCGGCTTCTACTACGTCGGGCCGCTCGATGGTCACAACTTCGACCACCTGCTCCCCGTCTTGCGCAACGTCCGCGAGCTCGAGGACACCGGGCCGGTGCTCGTGCACGTGCGCACCCACAAGGGCCACGGCTACCGGCCCGCCGAGGCCGCGGCCGACAAGTATCACGGTGTCAGCAAGTTCGACGTCATCACCGGGGTCCAAGCGCCCTCGCGCGCGCAGGCCCCGTCCTACACCAAGGTGTTCGCGGAGGCGCTGATCAGGGAAGCGGAGCGCGACGAGCGCATCGTTGCCATCACCGCGGCGATGCGGAGCGGCACCGGTCTCAACTTGTTCGCCGAGCGGTTCCCCAAGCGCTGCTTCGATGTCGGCATTGCCGAACAGCATGCCGTGACGTTCGCCGCCGGGCTGTGCACCGAGGGTCTCAAGCCGTTCGCGACGATCTACTCGACGTTCTTGCAGCGCGCCTACGACCAGGTGGTCCACGACGTGGCGATTCAGAAGCTGCCGGTGCGCTTTGCCATCGACCGCGCTGGACTGGTGGGCGCCGATGGGCCGACCCACGCCGGCGCCTATGACATCACGTTCCTCGGCACGCTGCCGCAATTCGTGGTGATGGCGGCGGCCGACGAGGCCGAACTGGTGCACATGGTGGCGACGCAGGTCGCCATCGACGACCGGCCCTCGGCGCTGCGCTACCCGCGTGGCGAAGGAATCGGGGTGGCGCTGCCCGACCACGGCGTACCGATCGAGATCGGGCGCGGCCGCATCCTCCGCGAGGGCGGCACGGTCGCCATTCTCAACTTCGGCGCTCGCCTGGGCGAGTGCCTCAAGGCGGCCGACGAGCTGAGCAGCCGCGGCCTGGCACCGACGCTGGCCGATGCTCGGTTCGCCAAACCGCTCGATGAGGCGCTGGTGCGCCGGCTGGCCCGCGAACACGAGGTGCTGCTGACGATCGAGGAGGGTGCGATCGGCGGCTTCGCCAGCTACGTCCTCGACTTCCTGGCACGCAACGACCTGCTCGATGGCACCTTGAAGGTGCGCGCGATGGTGCTCCCCGATGTGTTCATCGACCAGGACACGCCGCAGCGGATGTACGATGTCGCCGGGCTGAACGCCGAGCACATCGTCGCGACCGCGCTCGCCGCTCTCGGGCGGGCAAGCCTCGCGGTGCGCGCCTGATCATGACGCGCCGGGTCGGTCCGGCGCCCAAGCCCTCGCAAGCGCGGCGAAAGCGGCGGCTGGACGCGCTGTTGGTCGAGCGCGGACTGGCGGAGAGCCGCACCCGCGCGCAGGCGCTGGTCATGGCGGGCAGAGTCTTCAGTGGCGCGCGGCGCATGGACAAGCCGGGGCTCTCCCTCGCTCCCGACAGCGCGCTCGAGGTGCGTGGCGGCGAGCAGTGGGTCTCGCGCGGCGGGCTGAAGCTCGCCCACGCGCTCCATCATTTCGGACTCGATCCGGCGGACCGCGTCGCGCTCGACGTCGGCGCCTCGACCGGTGGCTTCACCGATGTGCTGCTCGCCCGTGGCGTCGCCCGCGTCTATGCCGTCGATGTCGGCTACGGGCAGATCCACGAGCGGATCCGCCACAACCCGCGCGTGATCCTGCGCGAGCGCACGAACGCACGCTACCTCAGCGGAGCTGAAGTGCCCGAAGCGGTCACGGCGATCGTCTGCGATGTCAGCTTCATCCGGCTCGAGACCGTGCTGCCCGCGCCGCTGGCGCTGGCGGCGGCCGGCGCCTGGCTCATCGCCCTGATCAAGCCGCAGTTCGAGGTCGGGCGCGGCGCGGTGGGCAAAGGAGGGATCGTCCGCGATCCGGCGCTCCACGAGGCGGTGTGCCGGCACGTCGCGGCCTGGCTCGCAGCCCTGCCGGGATGGCTTGTTCTCGGCCTCTGCCCGAGCCCGATCACCGGCCAGGATGGCAACCGCGAGTTCCTGATCGCCGCCCGCCGCGACGCCTAGAGCCGATGGCGGCCGGGCCGCAGCCGATGGAGCTCGAGATCATCGAGCTTGGCGCGCAGGGCGACGGCATAGCCCTCTCGGCGGGCCGGCGCCTGTTCGTGCCCTATGCGCTGCCCGGCGAGCGCGTCGTCGCGGTGCCCGTGGATGGCAGAGACCGGCTAGCCCTTCAGGCGATCCTCCGGCCCGCAGCCGATCGCTGGCCCGCGGCCTGCCGGCATTTCGGCCCCGGCAACGCAAGCCGCGGCTGTGGCGGCTGCGCGCTGCAGCACCTCGCGCCAGCGGCCTACCGTTGCTGGAAACGCGAGGTGGTGGCGGCGGCGCTGGCGCACCGCGGCTTTCGCGACCCGCCGGTAGCGCCGGTCATTCCTGTCGCGCCGGGAGGACGCCGACGGATCCGGCTTTCGGTCGCACGAACGCCGGCGGGAACGGTGGTCGGGTTCCGCGCCCGCGCGAGTGAGCGCATCGTGTCCATAGAAGAATGTCCGGTCGCCGACGCCCGGCTGGTCAGCCTCGCCCTGGCCTTGCCCGACCTCGCTGTCGCGGCGAGCGCGGCCCAGCCCACCGCGTTCGAGCTCACCCTGACCGAGGCCGGCAGCGATCTCGTAGCGATCGGCCGCAACCGGCTCGACCGGGACGAGCGCGAGCGGGCGGCGCGGTTCGCCGCGACCCATGACCTCGCGCGGCTTTCGTGGGCGGTCGGACCGGGCTCGGCCGAACCCATCGTCACCCATCGCGCACCCCATGTGCGCTTCGGCCATGCGGCAGTCCAGTTGCCGCCGGGAGCCTTCGTGCAGGCGAGCGCGGCGGCAGAAGCGGCGCTCGCCGGTGAAGTCCTCCGCGCGCTCGATGCCGCCGAGGTGCGCCGCGTCCTCGATCTCTATGCCGGCATCGGCACCTTCGCGCTCCGCATCGCGGCGACGCGGCGCTGCCACGCGGTCGAAGGCCATGAGGCGATGGCGGCAACGCTGCGCCAGGCTGGGGCCGACAATGGCCTCGCCGGGCGCCTAAGCGTCGATCAGCGCGACCTCGCGCGCCGCCCGCTGCAACCGGTGGAGCTCAACGCGTGGGATGCCGTGGTGTTCGACCCGCCCGAGGCCGGCGCCGCGCCGCAGGCGCGCGCGCTCGCCGCCTCGACCGTGCCCACCATACTGGCGATCTCGTGCGCCCCGGCGACCTTCGCCCGCGATGCCCGGACGCTCGCCGAAGGCGGCTACCGGCTGGTCCAGGTGCAGCCGATCGATCAGTTTCTGTGGTCGCCCCGGGTCGAGCTCGCGGCGCTGTTCCGCCGCTGAGGCCTTTCCCCTCACGCTGAGGAGCGCGCGGTGTGTCTCGAAGCCACAACGTATCCCTCATCCCGAGGAGCCCGCGCCAGCGGGCGCCTCGAAGGATGAGGAGCCGCTACGCTTCGAGACGGTCGCTCCGCGACCTCCTCAGCGTGAGGCGCGGGCGGAGCACGCGGCGCATCGTGGACACCCCTGTCCCGGCTCCCTAGAGTCGGGCGCTGGGGAGGCCGCCATGTTCGATCTGGTGATCCGCAGGGCACGGCTGGTCGATGGGCTGGGCGGCCCGGCGCGCCGCGCGGACCTCGGCGTGCGGGGCGAACGCATCGCCGAGATCGGCGATCTCAAGGGCGCCGCGGCGCGCCAGGTGGTGGATGCCGGCGGGCTCTGCCTGGCGCCCGGCATCGTCGATCTCCACACCCACTACGACGCGCAGCTCACCTGGGACCCCACCGCCTCGCCCTCGCCGGCGCTCGGAGTCACCACCGTGGTCATGGGCAATTGCGGCTTCGGCATCGCGCCCTGCCCGCCCGCCGCCCGCGAGGCGATGATCGCCAACCTCTCGGTCGTCGAGGGCATGGACCTGGGCGCGCTCAGGGCCGGGGTGGACTGGAGCTTCGAGAGCTTCCCCGAATACCTCGCGCTCCTGCGCCGGCGCGGCAGCTACCCGAACGTCGCGGTGCTGATGGGCCACTCCGCGCTCCGAACCGCGGTGATGGGGGCGGTGGCAGCCGAGCGCGCCGAGCCGACCGCGGCCGAGCTCGCTGCGATGCGCCGCATCCTGGCCGAGGGCATGGCCGCTGGCGCCATCGGCTTTGCCTCCTCGTTCTCGCCCAACCACATCGGCTGGGGCGGCGTGCCGATGCCCTCGACGCTGGCGAGCGAAGCGGAGCTCGGCGCCCTCCTCGCGGTGCTGGGCGAGGCCGGGCGCGGGGTGTTCCAGATGGCGGTCGGCGCGCGGATGACGGTGCCGAAGCTCGAGGCGCTGGCCGCGGCCACCGGGCGGCCGATGTTCCTGATCGCGACGCTCGCCATGCACAACGAGGCGATGCCGGGCCGCGCGCTCGCGATGCTCGATTCGTGCGCGGCGGCGCAAGGTCGCGGCCACGAGGTGTGGGTGCAGGTCACCTGCCAGCCGCTCGCCTTCGACTTCACGCCGGCCAACCCGTACCCGTTCTACAGCCACGATGCCTTCGCCGGCATTCGCGCGGCCGGCGCCGAGAGGCTGCGCGCGGCGTACGCGGACGGCGCGTTCCGCGAGCGCTTCCGCGCCGACCTCCGCGCGCCGAAGCCCGGCGTGATGTTCTTCGGCCGCTGGGACCGGGTCGAGGTGGCGATCCCGGCGCGGCCCGAGAATGCCGGGCTCGAAGGCCGCTCGATCGCCGATATCGCCGCCGAGCAGGGGCAGGACCCGGTGGACTGCTACTGTGACCTCGCGCTCGACGAGGACCTCCGCACTGTCGTCCTTGCGCGCCTCCTCAACGTCGCGACGGAGGGCGTGGAGCCGCTCCTGCGGCACCGTGCCGGGGTGATCGCGCTCTCAGACGCCGGCGCCCACATCGTGCACATGTGCGATGCCGGCTACGCCTTGCATTTCTTGGGTCACTGGGTGCGCGAGCGCGGCGCCATGGATCTCGCCGAGGGCGTGCGCCGGCTCACCAGCCACCCGGCGGCGCTCTATCGCATTCCTGATCGCGGCGTGCTGCGGCCGGGCGCGTTCGCTGATCTCCTCCTGTTCGACCCCGACCGGATCGGGGTGACGAAGCCCCGGCGGGTGCGCGACCTGCCGGGCGGCGCCATGCGCACGCTCCGCGACCCGCTCGGCGTGCATGGCGTGTGGGTCAACGGCACGCATGTGTTCGACGGCGCCGACTACGTCCCCCACGCTCACGCCCCCGGCCACCTCCTCGACACCTTCGCGGCCTAGTACCTGCCGTCCAGGTCATGTGATTCGCGGCGTCGCCTCATGGTTCGAGACGGTCGCTGCGCGACCTCCTCACCATGAGGTCGTCGAAGTGGCGGAGAAATCCTCGCCCCTGAGGAGGGCCGCAGGCCCGTCTCGAAGGGCGAGTCGACGTGTCACGCATGTCCGATCCTCTGGCGCTCGCACTCGCAAAGTGCACTCGTACGCCCGACGGTGCGGAGGCACTCGTCCTCGCGCTTCGCGAGCCCCTCCGGGTCGGGTCGGACGGCCGTGTCGCCTGCCGCCATGGTCAGCCCTCCTCAATACTGCCTCTCGGGATCGACGACGTTGGCGAGCGGCTTGCCGGCGCGGGCGCGGCGGATGGTCTCGGCGATCTGCGGCACCACCGAGGCGGCCACCGTCAGACCCGCAATGTGAGGGGTCAGCAGAATCGCGGGGTGCCGCCAGAATGCATGGTCGGGGGGCAGCGGCTCGCGCTGGAACACGTCCAGCATGGCGCCCGCGATGTGGCCCGAGTCGAGCGCGGCGATCAGGTCCTCATCCACGACATGGCCGCCGCGGGCTAGGTTGATGACGTAGGCGCCCTGGGGCAGCGCCGCGAGCGTCGTGCGGTCGATGATGCCGCGGGTCTCGGGAGTCAGCGGCAGGAAGCAGAGGAGGAAGCGGCATTCCGCGAGCATCGCGCTCAAGCCCGCGGCGCCATGAAAGCAGGCGATGCCCGGCAGCGCCTTGGCACTCCGCGACCACCCCCGTACCGGGAACCCGAGCGCCGCGAGCTTTCCCGCCGCCGCGCCGCCGATCACGCCGAGGCCGAGGATGCCGACCGGCGTTCGCTCGGTGTCAGGCGCCGGGTACTTGCGCCATTCTCCCGCGCGCTGCAGCGCCTCGTAGCGCGGCAACAGGCGGTGATGGCGCAGCACGCCCAAGATCGCGTATTCGCACATCTGTTCGGTGAGCGAGCGATCGACCAGGCGCACCATCGGCACGCCGCGCGGCAGCTCGGGGTCGAGGAACACGTGATCGACCCCGGCGCCGAGAGAGATGATCGCCTTGAGGTTGGGAAACCGGCGCAGCACGCCCGCCGGCGGCTTCCACACGAGCGCGGCCTCGATCTCGGCCGCATCGCCCGCCTCGGGCCAGATCCGGAAATCGACGCCCCCCAGTTCCTGATCGAGCAGCGGCCGATAGTCCGCCGGATCATCGCCCTCGGCGATGAACAGGATTGCCATGGTCACGTCCTCATGCTGTCGATCTCGACCTCCTGCAGCCGGAAGGCGGCGGCGATGAGGGCACGGGTATAAGCCGTCGCGGGCTGCTCGAACACCTGGTCGGCGCTGCCCTGCTCGACCACCTTGCCATCGCGCATCACGATCACCTCATCGGCCAGCGCCCGCACCACCCTGAGGTCGTGGCTGATGAAGAGATAGGCCAAATGGTGCCTGCGCTGCAGTTCGCGCAACAGATCGACGATCTGGGCCTGCACCGACATGTCGAGCGCCGAGGTCGGCTCGTCCAGCACCACGAAGCGCGGCTTCAGCACCATGACGCGGGCGATGGCGATGCGCTGGCGTTGCCCGCCCGAGAACTCGTGCGGATAGCGGTCCTGGGTGTCGGGATCGATGCCGACCTCGGCGAGCGCTTCCCCGATCATGGCGCGGCGCTCGGCCGGGGCGCGGCCGAGCCCATGCACGCCCAGGCCCTCGGCGACGATCTCGGCGATCGAGAGCCGCGGGCTCAGGCTGCCGTAGGGGTCCTGGAACACGATCTGCATCTCGCGCCGGAGCGGGCGCAGCGCGCGGAAGCCGAGACCCTGGATGGCCCGGCCGCAGTAGGCGATCGGCCCCTCGCTCCGGATCAGGCGGAGGAGCGCGAGGCCGAGCGTCGTCTTGCCCGAACCGGACTCGCCGACCACGCCCACGGTGTGCCCTTCGCGCACCGTGACGCTCACGCCATCGACCGCCTTGATGTGCCCGACGGTCGAGCGCAACAGCCCCGCCTTGATCGGGAAGTAGACCTTGACGCTGGCGGCGGCCATCACCTCGGGCGCAGCGGCCTCGGCGTGGATCGCCGTGCCCCTCGGCTCCGACTCGATGAGGTGGCGCGTGTAGGGGTGCTGCGGCCGGTGGAAGATGTCCTCGGTCGGCCCCTGCTCGACGATCACGCCGCCCTGCATGACCGCGACCTTGCTCGCCATGCGCCGCACGATGCCGAGGTCGTGCGTGATCAGGAGCATTGCCATGCCGAGGCGGTGCTGGAGGTCCTTCAGGAGCTCGAGGAGCTGGGCCTGGATCGTGACATCGACGGCAGTGGTCGGCTCATCGGCGATGAGGAGTTCCGGCTCGTTGGCGAGCGCCATCGCGATCATCACGCGCTGGCGCTGCCCGCCCGAGAGCTGGTGCGGATAGGCGCCGAGCCGGCGCTCGGCGTCCGGCAGGGCGACGAGCCGCAGCAGTTCGAGCACCCGGACCCGGGCGGCGGCGCGCCCCAGCCCCTTGTGCACGAACAGTACCTCGCTGATCTGTTTCTCGACGGTGTGCAGCGGATTGAGCGAGGTCATCGGCTCCTGGAACACCATCACCACGCGATTGCCCCGGATGCCGCGCAACGTGCGCTCGGGCGCCGCCACCAGCTCGTGGCCGTCGAGCACGATCGAGCCCGCCGGGTGGCTCGCCTTCGGGTAGGGCAAGAGCTGGAGCACCGAGAGCGCGGTGACCGACTTGCCCGAGCCGCTCTCGCCCACCAGCGCCATGATCTCGCCCGCGGCGATCGTGAACGAGACGCCGCGCACCGCCTCGATGAAGCGGTCCTCCACCTGGAAGTTCACCGCGAGGTCGCGGACCGTCAGCAGCGGCTGCGCGCTCATTGCGGCGTCTTGCGCGGATCGAAGGCGTCGCGCACCGCCTCGCCGACGAAAATCAAGAGACTCAGCATCACTGCGAGCACGAAGAATCCGGAGAACCCGAGCCACGGCGCCTGGAGGTTGGATTTGCCCTGGTTCAGCAATTCGCCGAGCGAGGGCGAGCCGGGCGGCAGGCCGAAGCCAAGGAAATCGAGCGCGGTGAGCGTGGTGACCGAGCCGTTGAGGATGAACGGCAGGAAAGTGAGCGTCGCCACCATGGCGTTCGGCAGGACATGGCGGAACATGATGGTGAGGTCGCGCACGCCGAGCGCGCGGGCGGCGCGCACGTAGTCAAAGTTGCGGGCGCGCAGGAACTCGGCCCGCACCACGCCGACCAGCGCTATCCAGCTGAACAGCACCATAAAACCGAGGAGCCACCAGAAGTTGGGCTCCACCACGCTCGCCAGGATGATCAAGAGGTAAAGTGTCGGCAGGCCGGACCACACCTCGATGACGCGCTGGAACAGAAGATCGGTCCAGCCGCCGAGATAGCCCTGCACCGCGCCCGCGGCCACCCCGATGACCGAGCTCACGGCCGTCAACACGAGGCCGAACAGGACCGAGATGCGGAACCCGTAGAGCAGGCGAGCCACAACGTCGCGGCCCTGATCATCGGTGCCGAGCCAGTTCTCGCGCGAGGGCGGCGCCGGGGCCGGGACCGGGAGGTCGTAGTTGATGGTCTGATAGCTGTAAGGGATGAGCGGCCACAGTACCCACCCGCGCGCCGCGATCAGCTCGCGCACGTAAGGGTCGCGGTAATTGGCTTCGGTGTCGAAGTCGCCGCCGAAGACGGTTTCGGGATAGCTCCGGGCGATCGGCAGATAGAGGCCGCCATCGAACCACACCGCGAGCGGCCGGTCGTTCGCGATCAGCTCGGAAAACAGGCTGACGACGAACAGCACGAGGAAGATCCAAAGCGACCAGTAACCCCGCCGGTTGGCCCTGAAGTTGGCCAGGCGGCGGCGGTTGAGCGGCGACAGGCGAAGCCCCAGCGGACCGCGCGCCGGGCGCTCAGACGCCGCGGCTTTCGAAGTCGATCCGGGGATCGATGA
>VGEJ01000078.1 GCA_016869335.1 Alphaproteobacteria bacterium
TGGTCCTACCGGTGCCGGCCGCGGTCGATTGGCTGGCCGGCGCTGTGGCGCTTGGCCTGGTTGGCCTGTGGAGCGTTGGCCGTTTCCGCGCCTGGCGCGCCGGCGCGCTGCCCCTGCCCCACACGCTCTACGTGTTCGCCCACATCGTGGCGTTCCTGTGCGGCTACATCGTGACCGCGAACCTGGATCATGGTTGGCTGTGCCTCAACGTCTGGCACTCGACCCAATACCTCATGTTCGTCTGGCTTTTCCACACCGGCCGGCAGCGCCGCGCGCCGGCGCGGGGCGACCGGGGACGATCGGCGGGATGGCTCTTCCTCGCGACGCTGGTCGGGGCGACCGTGCTGGGCTTCGGCGCACTGCGCCTCGGATCGGCGGCGCTCGATTGGGTCGTGCCGGCGACGCTGGTGCTGTTCATGGCGACCAACTTCCACCATTACATCGCGGACGCGCTGTTATGGCGCCGCCCCCGCGCCTCCTTGGCCACGGTACCGGCGCATGGCTGAGCGGCGGCCGGCGCCCCATGCCGGGCATGGTGAACCGGTCGGCATCCTGGCCGCCTGCGAGGGCGTGACCGCAATCGAGTACGGCTTGCTTGGCGGCGCCGTTGCGGTAGCGATCGTCGCTGCCGTTCTGTTGCTCGGCGGGAACCTGTCGGGGCTCTTCACCGAGCTCGCCGGGGCGATCGGCGACACCGGTGGCAGCGGTGGCGCGATCGCGGCCCCGGCGGCAACGGGATTGTCGAGCAAGCCCGCGAGCAAGTGAAGCGCCGGAGGGGGGGCAGGCTCGCCTGATTCAAGCGTCTGCGCGGTTCGGCCGTGGATACGCCGGGAGGCGAAGGGGGCGACCGCTCGCACCGTTATTCCTAACAGGCTGGCACCTCTGCCGCCCACACTTGGTAAGGGTTTATGCCTATATCTTTAATGTTATCACGCAGCAGTCGTGGCAGCCCTCACAAAGTATGTTAGGAATGTGTGGTAGTCGTTCGGCAGTCCCCATATTGGGGGGCAGAGCGTCATTCGACGCCGAGTTCTGCTGTCCCAGTCTTGCACCCATGGAGGCGCAGCCATGCTTCGTTACGTTGCCGCGGTCACCCACTCAGTGAAGGCCGGTCACACCATCCGGCGCCTCGGCCGCGATACCTCGGGCGTGACCACCATCGAGTACGGGCTCATCGCCGGCGCGATCGCGGTGGTTATCATCGCCGCCGTCGTGCTCTTGGGTGGCAATATCTCAGACCTGTTCAACACGGTCGCCGGGTCGATCGGCGGTTCCGGTATCGCCGCGCCCGCCACCCCGTAAGCGCGATTCTCGCGGCTTGGGCGCCGCGCTCGGTCGAGCGCGGCGCCTGCTGGCCGCGCCGGCAGAGGTCGGGCCGGCGGCATCCCGGATGGCCGGTCGGGTCCTGTCAGCCGGCGCGAAGCGTCGTGAGCGCGTGATCGAGGCCATCAACCTCGGTGCGGTTGCGGTGTTCGCTCTCGCGCTGGTCGCTGCCGCCGTCAGCGACGTCGGCCGGCTCGAGATCCCGAACGTTCTGCCGATCATCATCGCTGCGGCGTTCGTTCTTGCCTATCCCGACGCGGACTGGCTGGCTCGCCTGGAGCGACACGCGAGCGCCGGGGTCGTGCTCCTCATGGCGGGTCTCATCTGTTTCCGTTTCAGTCTGCTGGGCGGCGGCGACGTCAAGCTCATCGCAGCATGTGGATTGTGGACCGGCTGGCAGCACCTACCCGCATTCCTGCTCACGACCGTCCTGTTCGGCGGCGTGGTCTCTCTTGGCATAGTTGTCGTCCGCCTGATCCTCAGGAACCACCCGTTCGAACGACCGGCCTTCCTCGCGCGGCTGGTGCGGACGAACACAGGGGTGCCCTATGGCCTCGCGATCGCTGCTGCGGGTCTGTTGCTGGTGCCAGGCCTGATCGGCACGGGTTAGACGCGGACGCCCTCGGGAAGGGATTCTCTTTGTTGTTCTCTAGCTTCGCGCTAGAAATGCAGGTTGGCAGTGAAGCGCGGCGGCAAGCCGCCGAGCTCGCCTACCTCGGCGATCGCCGCAGGGCGCTCGAGAACCTCTCCAAAAGGACGGGCCTGGCATCCGTGAAGTCGTTCGCGACCTCGCTCATTCAGGCCGAGTCCTACGGCACCCCGATCGGCTTCAGCCTGCGCGTGGTCGCCCAGGAGGACTGCGACACGCGGATGTCGCGAGCAGAGGAGAAGGCCGCCTCGCTGCCGGCCAAGCTGACCGTCCCGATGGTGACGTTCTTCGTGCCGGTCCTGTTCCTGGTGCTGGTCGGGCCCACGGTCATCCAGGCGCTCAGGGCATTCAACTAGCCCGCGTCGCGCGGCTCACGAACCGCGCGCCAGCGCTTCTTGGTTGACGATGAGTGCGGGGTCGAGCCGGCCCGCGAGCGCGGCCAGCGCGGTGCGCGCGCATACCTCCGCCATCCGGTTCGCGCACTCGCGTGTCAGTCCGGCGCAGTGGGGCGTCAGCACGGTGCGGGCGCTGCCGAACAGGGGGTTGGTCGGCTGTGGCGGCTCCTCGGCGTAGACGTCGAGGCCGGCGCCGCCGAGCCGCGCCTCGCCGAGCGCCTCGCTCAGCGCCGCCTCATCGACGATGCTGCCGCGCGCCGTGTTGATCAGCACCGCGGTGGGTTTCATCAGCCCCAGCTGCGGCGCCGCGATCAGGTGGCGGGTCTCCGCGTTCGCCGGAACATGCAGCGTGACGAAATCGGCGCGCGGCAGCGCCGCGGCGAGATCGCGAACGCGCTCGCAGCCCGCGAGCGCGGCATCGTCGAGGTAGGGGTCGTTCACCAGGACCGCCATCTCGAAGGCCTTGGCCCGGGCCGCCACACGCCGCCCGATGCGGCCGAACCCGACGACCAGGAGCGTCTTCCGCCAGAGTTCCGTGGTGGCCAGGGCCTCGCGGCTGGCAACGAACCCGCCCGCGCGCGTTGCATGGTCGAGGAGCGGTCCGGTCTTGGCGACGGCGAGCATGAGATAGAGCGCGTGCTCGGCCACCGTCACCGCATTGACATCGCCGACGGTGGCAAGCGGAATGCCGCGCTCGGTCAAAGCCGCGACATCGATGTTGTCGTAGCCGACGCCGTAGCGGCAGACGACCTTGAGCCGCGGCGCGGCCGCGACAACATCGCGGCCGAAGGGGTAATAGCGCACGATCACGGCGTCCGCCTCGGCCAGCGCCGCGCCAAGGCGGGCCGCGCCATCGCCCGGCAGCACGGTCTCGGTTCTGACGTCGGATCGCTCCGCCAGCACCGCCATTCCGGCCGGGGCGATGGCGCCGTAACACACGACCTTGGCCATGCCGCGGCCTTAGGCGTCGGTCTTGGGCAAGCGGTGTGCCCACGAACGCGCCTGTTCGAGTTGCCCCGCCAGACGGAACAAGGTGGCCTCGTCGCCGGACCGGCCGACCAGCTGCACGCACACCGGCAAGCCCTTCCCCGAGACCCCGATCGGGATGACCATCGCCGGCTGCCCGGTCTCGTTGAACCACACCGTGAACGGACTGAACGTCTCGACCCGGCGCCAGTACTCGCGGACGTCGTCCATCATCATGTCGAGGTGGCCGAGCGGCGGCGGCGCGGTCGCCAGCGCCGGCGTGAGCAGGACATCATAGGTGCGGTGGAACGCCCCCATCTGGCGGCCGATGTGGTGGGCGGTGACGGACGCGCGCATGTAGTCCATGGCGCCGGTGCGCTCGCCGATCTCGGCCGTGCGGCGGGTGATCGTCTCGATGTCATCCGGGCCGGGCTTGTGCCCCTTGGGGTGCGAGGCGAGCTGGACCGCGAGGCTCGTCGCGATGAGCACGTTGAAGGCCGGCCAGATGAGGTCGCCATCGACCTTGGGGTCGGCCTCCTCGACGCCGTGGCCGAGCTGCTCGCAGAGGCGCGCCGTCTCTTCCAGCACACGGATCGGGTCGCGCTCGAGCGGCGTGCCGTTCGGCGCCTTTTTGGTGAACGCGATGCGGAGCCGACCCGGCTTGGCCTTCACCTCGGCGAGATAGGAGCCCGCCGGCGGCGGTGCGGCGTAGGGGTCGCCCTCGCCCGCCCCGGCGGTGGCATCGAGCAGCGCGGCGCTGTCGCGCACCGAGAGCGTCACTGCGTGCTCGGCCGACAGCCCTGCCATGCCTTCACCCTGATAGGGCGCGAAGGTGTTGCGGGCGCGCGTCGGCTTCAGACCGACCAGGCCACAGCACGAAGCGGGCGCCCGGATCGAGCCGAAACCGTCGGAGGCGTGCGCCATCGGCGCCATGCCGCTCGCCACCGCCGCCGCCGCCCCGCCGCTCGATCCCCCGGGAGTGAGGCCGAGGTTCCAGGGGTTGCGGGTCGGGCCGTGGAACCGCGGCTCGCAGGTGAGGCTGGCGCCGAGCTCGCAGGTGTTGGTCTTGCCGAAGATCACCAGGCCGGCACGTTTGAGCCGCTTGACATGCTCGGAGTCCGCGGGCGGCACGACGTCGGCAAAGAAGCGGCTGCCCCGGGTCGTCGGCACGCCGCCGATCTGCGAGGCGATCTCCTTGATGAGATAGGGCACGCCGGTGAACGGACCCTCGGGGAGACCCGCGGCGATCGCCGCGCGGCCGTAGTCGTAGAGCTTGTTGACCACCGCATTGAGCTTTGGGTTGCGCGCCTCGACGCGCTCGATCGCGGCGTCGAGCAACTCTTCGGGCTTGACCTGCCTGGTGCGGACCAGTTCGGCCAACCCGAGGCCGTCGAAGGACTCGTACTCCGGCAGACTGGTCATCGCGCCCCTCCCACAAACCGCACGCGATTCATAGGCCATCTGCCGGCCCGCCGCCATGTCGCCGGGCACACCTGCGCCGCCTCAGGCATCGGCGAAATAGCCGATGAACGGCAGCTCGCGGTAATGGTGGGCGTAGTCGAGGCCGTAGCCGACGACGAATTGGTCCGGACACCGGAAGCCCACGAAATCGGCCTCGATTCCGGCGCCGCGTTTGCCCGGTTTGTCGAGCAGGACGCACAGGCGAACGCGGGCGGCGCCACGGGCCATCAGTCGCTCGCGCGCGAACGCCACGGTGCGGCCGGACTCGAGGATGTCGTCCACTACCAGCACCTCGCGTCCCTGCACCTCATCGCGCACGTCGTGCAGTACCTCGATGCGGCCGCTGCTTGCGGTCGCGGTGCCGTAGGAGCCGAGCATCATGAAGTCGATGCGCGGGCGCATGCCGGCGTGGTGCAGCGCGCGGACCAGATCGGCGGCGAAGATGAAGCTGCCCTTGAGGATGGCGACGATCATCACATCGGGGCCCATGACCGCGGCGATGTCCTGCGCCAGGTCCCGAATGCGCGCCTCGATCTCGGCGCTCGAATAGAGGATCTCGAGGCGCCGCTCCCGCCCCTCGCTTCGATCTGTGGCCTGCCGTGCGCCCACTCAGGCTATCCGCTCCGGTCCGCTCGAGTTCAGTCTACCATCACGATCCCTCCGGCTCGACGGCGGCGCATAATGCGACGCCACATCGAACAAAGGAGAAGACCATGGATCGCGGACGGCATGATCTCGGGCTCGCGGTGCGCAAAGAGGTGATGGGTGAGGACTACGTCGCCCGGACGATCGCCGGGGCAGGCGCGTTCGGAGCCGATTTCCAGGAGATGATCAACGAGCACTGCTGGGGCAACACCTGGGCACGACCGGGCCTCGGCCGCGCCAAGCGCTCTCTCCTCAACCTCGGCATGCTCGCCGCGCTCGGGCGCATGACCGAGTTCGAGACCCACTTCCGCGGCGCGATCACCAACGGGATGAGCCTCGAGGAGCTGAAGGAGGCGCTGCGCCAGATCGCGGTCTACTGTGGCATCCCGTGCGGGGTGGAGTGCCACCGTGCGGCGAAGCGCGTCCTCGACCAACTGGCCGCCGAAAAGGCGGGCGCATCATGAGCGCTCCGATGCTCGGTTTCATCGGGCTTGGCAACATGGGGGGGGCGATCGCCGCCAATCTCGCCCGCGCCGGGCACAGGATCGTCGTCCACGACACGGCCGGCGAAGCGCGAGCTCCAGCGGGGGCGGAGTGGGCAGGGTCGGTGTCGGCCGTGGCGGCGGCGGTCGCAACGCTCTTCCTGTGCCTGCCCGATGGCGCCGCGGCTGCGGCGGTGACCGCCGCCGCGCTCGAGACCAAGGGCCGCGCGCTGCGCACGGTCGTCGATCTCTCGACCATCGGCATCGCGGCCGCGGAGCGCCTCGCGTCGCGATGCGCCGCGGCGGACCTCGCCTACGCCGATGCTCCCGTGTCGGGCGGGGTCGCGGGGGCGCGGGCCGGCACCGTCGCCATCATGGTCGCCGCCCCGCAGGCGCTCTACGACGCCCTGGCGCCGACCCTCGGTGCGTTCGGGCGGCCGTTCCACGTCGGCACCAGACCAGGCCAAGGACAGGCAATGAAGCTCCTCAACAACTTCCTCTCCGCCACAGCGATGACCGCGACCAGCGAGGCCATCGCCTTCGGCGAGCGCCGCGGTCTCGCCATGCGGACCATGCTCGAGGTGCTCAATGCCGCGACCGGGCGCAACACGGCGACGAGCGAAAAGTTCCCCCATCGCGTGCTGACCGGCACGTACGATGCCGGCTTCGCCAACACGCTGATGACCAAGGATCTGCGGCTCTACCTCGAGGCACTGGCTGGCGCCGGCGGCGAGGCCAGCGTGGCGCACGCCGTCGTCGCCCTGATGGAGCGTTTCCTCGCCGCCGCGCCGGGCGAGGACTTCACCCGCATCTACCCTTTCGTGCGCGCGGGAAGCGCGCGGCCTTGACACGCCGGCGGAGGGGCGATGGAGTCACCCCGCATGACCAGGAGCGCCCCGCTGTCGCGCACGCCCAAAACCGACGCAGGCTATTTCTCGGCCGAGCTGCGCGACGTCGATCCCGAGGTGTGGCAGGCGATCGAGGACGAGCTCGGCCGCCAGCAGGACGAGATCGAGCTGATCGCCTCGGAGAACATCGTCAGCCGCGCCGTGCTCCAGGCACAGGGTTCGATCCTGACCAACAAGACCGTCGAGGGCTACGCCGGCCGGCGCTATCACGGCGGCGCGAGCCGCGTCGACCGCATCGAGACGCTGGCGATCGAGCGCGCCAAGGCGCTGTTCGGCTGCGCCTTCGCGAATGTCCAGCCGCACTCCGGGAGCCAGGCCAACCTGGCGGTGTTCCTCGCCCTGCTCAATCCGGGCGACGGCGTCCTGTCGATGGACCTGGCGGCCGGGGGGCACCTGAGCCACGGTGCGCCCGTCAACCTGTCGGGCAAGTGGTTCCGTGTCGCGTCGTACGGTGCGAGCGCGGCGGACGCGCGGATCGACTACGCAGAGGTGCGCGCGCGCGCCCGTGCCCACGCGCCGCGGCTGATCATCGCCGGCGGCTCGTCGTATCCCCGGGTGATCGATTTCGCGCGCTTCCGCACTATCGCCGACGAGGTGGGCGCGACACTCCTTGTCGACATGGCGCATTTCGCCGGACTGGTCGCCGGCGGTGTCTATCCGAGTCCGCTGCCGCATGCGCACGTCGTCACCACCACCACCTACAAGAGCCTGCGCGGCCCGCGCGGTGGGCTCATCCTCTGCAACGACCCCGACATCGCCAAGCGAATCAACGCGGCGGTGTTTCCGGGGGTACAGGGGACGCCACTGCTGCACGTGGTGGCGGGCAAGGCGGTCTGCCTCGGCGAGGCGCTGCGCCCCGAGTTCGGCCCCTATGCGGCCCGAGTTCTCGCCAACGCCCGAGCGCTCGCCGACACCCTGGTGCGCCGCGGCTACGACGTGGTGACGGGTGGCACCGATATGCCGCTTCTGATCGTCGATCTGCGCCGCCACGGGCTGACCGGCCAGACCGCCTCCGCCGCGCTCGAGGCGGCGGGGCTAACCGCCAACAAGAACATGGTGCCGGGCGACCCGGAGAAGCCGGCCGTGACCTCGGGTCTGCGCCTCGGCGCCTCGGCCGGAACGACACGCGGATTCGGGGAGGCCGAGTTCCGGACCATCGGCACGCTGATCGCTCATGTACTCGACGACTTGCGGCAGGGGCCGGGCGTGCGGCCGGGCCCTGCCGAGGGAGTGAAGTCCGAGGTGGAGGCGCTCTGCCGCGGCTTCCCGGTCTATCGGCGGGCCATCGGATAGGAGCGCAGGCAACCGCCGCGCGTGGGAGGAGAACGCCATGGAGCGGATTCGGGTAAAGGTCGCGGGCCACGAGGTCGTGGCATTCAGCGAAGGCAATGGCAAGGACGTGATGCTTGCCGTGCATGGCGGCCCTGGCGTGCCGTGCAACTACTTGCGCGACGCCCATCTCTGCTACGCCGAGCACGGCTTTCGCGTGGTGTCGTGGGATCAGCTCGGCTGTGGCGAGTCCGACCGGCCGGACGATCCGGCGCTGTGGACGGCGGCGCGTTATGTCGAGGAAGTGGAGACTGTGCGCGAGGCGCTCGATCTCGGCAAGGTCTATATCGTCGGCAACTCGTGGGGCGGCATCCTCGGCATCGAGTACTGCCTGAAGTACCAGCGCAACGTCCACGCCTTCGTCTGCGGCAACATCGGGCCGTCAATGCCGCTGATCCAGGACGGCTTCCGGCGCTGCAAGGCCAACCTCGGCCACGATACCGTGCGCATGATGGCGCTCCGCGAGTCCGAGGGGACAACGTCGCATCCCGAGTACTTGGCGGCGCAGACGCTGCTCATGTACCGCCACATGTGCCGGCTCGACGAATGGCCGGCGCCGGTCAAGGCATCGTTCGAGCCGAGCGCGCTTGGCATGGGTCCGCTCAAGGCCATGTTCGGCTGGCACCTGTTCAACTTCACCGGCAACCTGCGCGACTGGGATCGCACGAACGACTTGACGAAGATCACCGTGCCGATGATGGTGACCGCGAGCGAGTTCGATTACGTGCTGCCCGAATACTGCGAGGTCATCCGCCAGATCGTGCCGGGCTGCGAATACGCTATGTTCCGTAACAGCGGCCACATGCCGTTCTGGGACGCGGCCGAGGCCTATCACGCCAAGGTCGGCGCATTCCTCGCCAAGCACCGCAAACGCTAGGTATCAGTCCGCCGCAAACGAGAACGGCGGCCACGGGCCGCCGTTTCGCTTCAACCGTCCTGGCCTGCGTCAGGCGCGACGCCGCCACGCAGCCGCCCCGAGCCCGACGAGGCCGAAGGCGCACGGCGCCAGAGCGGCCGGCTCAGGAACCACAGGCGCCTCGCCGACGACCGCGTTCAGCTTGAACGTGTCATTCTGCGAGTCGGTCTTGTAGCAGGTCTTCGGCACGTACACCTTCTCCCCCTTCTTCCCCTTCTTCCCCTTCTTCCCCTTCTTCCCCTTCTTCCCCTTCTTCCCCT
>VGEJ01000079.1 GCA_016869335.1 Alphaproteobacteria bacterium
CCTCGTCGATCGCGACCGCGCCTAAGGGTGTCGCGAACCCGGCGGCGCTCGCCAGCGCCGGACCGCGCAGCGCGAATCGATGGGCCGGTCCGATCAGCACCACCCGCGTGATCGAGGTCCGAAGCGGACCGAGCCGGGCATAGCCGAGGCCGGCGACCGAACCCGAAAAGACAGATCCGGCAAGGGGGACGATCAGCACCTTGGGCGGGTGGGTTTCGTCCGAAGCGTCGCGATGGCTGGCACGCCGCCCCAGCACGTCGTCGAGCCGCGCGGCCAGTTCGCTCGCTGCGGCCGGATAGAACAGCCCGGCCACTGCGGGCGGGCGTACGGTTCCATGCCGTCCCGTCATCGTGTCACGCTCCCGCATCCGCATGTTTCCATGCCTCGAGGGAGGAGCCGATGACGGAGGCTCTCGGAGCCACGGTGCCCGGGCGGTACTGGCGGGCGCTCCCGGACGGCCGGGTGCCGTGCGAGCTGTGCCCTCGCGCCTGCAAGCTGCACGCGGCCAGCGCGGCCTGTGTCTCGTGCGCGCGGCCGAACGGGGCGGCATCGTGCTTACAACCTATGGGCGCTCGATCGGGTTCTGTATCGATCCGATCGAGAAGAGGCCGCTCAATCACTTCCTGCTGGGCACGCCGGTGCTGTCCTTCGGCACGGCGGGCTGCAACCTCGCGTGCAAGTTCTGCCAGAACTGGGACATCTCGAAGTCGCGTGGGATCGATACCCTGGCCGACGCCGCGCCGCCTAAGGCCCTAGCGCGCGCAGCCGAGCGGCTGGGCTGCCGCTCCGTTGCCTTCACCTGCAACGATCCGGTCATCTTCCTCGAATACGCGGTCGATGTGGCGGGTGCCTGCCATGCGCTCGGGCTCAGGACCGTGGCCGTCACGGCCGGCTCTGTCAGTCCGCCCGCACGGGCCGATCTGTTCCGCCACGTCGATGCGGCCAACGTCGATCTCAAGGGGTTCAGCGAGGACTTCTATCACCGGCTGTGCACCGAGCACCTCCAGCCGGTGCTCGACACGCTCGTCTACCTCAAGCGCGAGATCATGGTGTGGCTCGAGATCACGACGCTGCTCATTCCGGGCGAGAACGACTCGACGGCGGAGATCGAAGCCCTGGCGGCGTGGATCGCCGAGTACCTTGGGCCCGATGTTCCGCTACACTTCGGCGCATTCAACCCCGACTTCAAGATGGTGAGCACGCCAGCCACGCCGCCGGCGACGCTGACGCGAGCGCGCGAGATCGCGCTGCGCCACGGCCTGCGGTACGTTTACACGGGCAGCGTTCATGACCCGGTCGGCGGCAGCACCTATTGCCCGGGGTGCGGCCAGTGCGTGATCAAGCGCGACTGGTATGTGCTCGGTGCCTAAAGCCTCGATGCCGAGGCGTGCTGCCTGCGCTGCGGGACGCGTTGCGCTGGCGTCCTCGAGGCGACACCGGGTACGTGGGGCGCGCGGCGTCAGCCGGTGCGCCTGTCGGCCGCCAAATCGACGCGGATCGCGGCACGCTGCGCCAGGCGCCGGACCTTCAGCTCGGGGGTCTGCGCGGCAGCGGTCTCGGCGCCGCGCGCCTTGGCCACGCGCCGGCGTTCGTCGCGCCATAGCTCGTAGACGCGGGTGAGGTATTCCCGATAGCGGGCGCTGGGGCGCGAGTGATAGTAAACCGCCGACCGGTTCCACGACCGCGTCTCGTCATGGAGCGACTTGAGAAAACTCGCCGCATAGCGGACGTTGACGTGCGGATCAATCGCGTCCTCGACGCTCGCGAACGCCTCGCCGTGGTGGCGAAGATTCACCTGCATGCAGCCCACGTCGATGCTATCGATCCCTTGGCCCCGCAACGCGTGGACGGCAGCGACCGCCGCCGCTTTGTTATCGAAATCGCGCGCCGCGCCGGCGGCGTTGACCGCCCAGGGCCACTGATAGCCCTCCCGCCGGACGCAATCCCAGCGCCCCGACTCGGCGAGCGCGAGCGCGCTCAGGAGCTGCAGCGGCAGCCGGAACGAGATCTCGGCCACGTGCGCCGCGATGCGGCAGACCTCGCGCTCGCCGTGGTTGCGGTCGCGACCCGCCTCGGCCGCTGCGGTACCGAGGCTCAAGGTCAGAAGAAAAGCGCCAATGAAGGCGCGGGAGGGAGTGGCGATGCGGGGAAACCCCATGGGCAACTCCTGCGCGGCGAGGTGCTCCGGGCGCCCAACGCCCACTTTCGAGCAAGAACCGCGCCACCCCCCCGACTCCGCGTGTTAACAGCCCTGGCCCCGCCCTTTCACGCGCGAACCTTCGATGCCCCTTGCGGGACGGGCGGTAAGAATGTGAAAAACGAAAATAAATTGATATTGCCCCTTGGCGACGGCGATTGGCGATGCTATATTTTGTATTGTGGCATGGCGCATAACCTATGCGCGGTGCCGCGTGACATACCCATCCTGGGTATTTCCTCCCTGAACTTGGGCCATGCAACACTAGCATGGCCTTTTTTTGTCGATCTGGCCGGTGGTGAGGGCGCCGGCGCCGCTCCAGCCGACAAGCGTGGACAGAACCTCGCCGATCGCGCGCCGGGTGCGAACCATGCCGCCGTTTGGTTGCACGCCGCGCTGGTCCATGTAGAGCGCGCGGTTGATCTCGATCTGCAGGGCGTGGACGCCAGCGGTCGGTCGGCCGTAGTGGTGCGTGGTAAAGCCGCCGGCATAGGGCACGTTGCGGCCCACCTTGTAGCCGTGCGCAAGGAAGGCCCGCTCGACCGCGTCCGTCAGCGCCGGCGCGCAGCTCGCGCCGAAGCGATCGCCGAGGATGACGTCGGCGCGGATCTGGCCTCGGTCGGCACCGGGCGCGCCGCCGACCGAGGGCATCGAGTGGCAATCGAGAAGAACCGCAAAACCGAACCGCTCGCGGGTCTCGTTCACCAACGCCCGCAGCGCCTTGTGATAGGGCGGGTAGCAGGCGGTAATGCGGGCCTCGGCCTCGGCGAAGCGCAGTTTGCGGCGGTAGATCTCGGCGCCGCTCGCGACGTGGCGTGCGATGGTGCCGAGCCCGCCGCTCACCCGCGGTGAGGTGCTGTTGACGAAGGCGGGCAACGCGTCCTCGAACATCTCCGGGTCGAGCTCCCAGGGTTCGCGGTTGAGATCGACATAGGCGCGCGAGAGGAGCGCCCGAATCAGCGGCGCGCCCAGGGCCGGCCCGGCGCCGAACAGCTGGTCGACGAAGCTGTCCTCGAGTTGGCGCAACGCCGAGAGGTCGACCCCGCTCTGGGCGATGAGATCGCTCGGGTAGTGCGCGCCGCTGTGGGGCGAGGCCAGCACGAAGGGGACACGCCGGCCCGATGGCGCCACCACCTCGAAGGCCGGCGGTTGCGGCGCGGCGCGCGGCGCTCTCATCGCAGAAACCGATGACGCTCTGCCATTCCCAGGGGCTGCGACACTACCACGGGCCGGCCGGCCGCGCTCACCGCTTGTTCACACATTTCTGGTTCGATGGCGCCCGATGGAGGGATCGTGACGCGCATTCTGATTGCCGAGGACGACGACGCCCTTCGCCGCTATCTCCCCTTACAGCTCGTGCGTGCCGGGCGTGCGGTGGAGGACGCGGCCAACGGCGGGTTGGCGCTGGAAATCCTCGAGCGCGAGGCGTTCGACGTTCTTCTCACCGATGTCGTAATGCCCGAGGTCGATGGCATTGCGCGCGCCCGCCGCGCCGCGGTCATCAACCCGATGATGTGTATACTGCTGATCACGGGCTTCGCCGCGGCCGCGCTCCAGGTCAATCAGATGCTTGCCTTGCGCATGCGGCTTCTGTCCAAGCCGTTCCACCTGCGCCGCCTCGTCGAGGAAATCGACGGGTTGCTCGCCCCGCCCTGAACGGGCACGGCGCCGCCGTTTGCAAGGCGGGCGACTTCGGCTATAAGCGCAATCGAGCGGGCGCGTAGCTCAGCGGGAGAGCACTACGTTGACATCGTAGGGGTCGCTGGTTCGATCCCAGCCGCGCCCACCATGCTGGCGACCGCTGTGCCGCAACGGCCCGTGGAGGATGCGATGAGAGCAACGCTCGCTTCCTACGTCATCGCCGAGAGCGACTAAGCCGTCGCGTGCGCCGGCTACCAGTATTTCCCGCCCTCGTCCGTGCGCACCGAGTGGCTCGAGAAGGTGGCGAAAACCGAGTCCGATCGCGCGTGTCCCCACGGCGGCCAGTTCTACGATGTCGTGATCGAGGGCGAGCGGCATGTGCGCGCCGCTTGGGTCTACGAGGTAACGCGTCCGGCGCCGTGCGCGGTGGCCGGGCGCTTCGGCGTCTGGGGCGACGAGGTGCTCGGCATGATCATCCTCGGCAAGCTGCCCGAGCAGGAGACGCGCGAGGAGCTGGCCGGTTTCCATTGAGCACCTTCCGCTTGCCTGGTCCGGCGGGCGGCTGGTATCGCTTGGGGCGCGCAGATGCTGCCGCGCCAGCGCCCCACGCAAGAGGAGGTGAGCGTGACCCAGAATCTCGATGTGCGGCGGGCGACGGCGAGCGCTCCCGTTCCCCGTGCCGGCGGCCTCCTCGGCCGCTTCGCGGCGCAGTTCGCGAACTCCCCGGTCTCCTTCGACGTGACGCTCCCCGATGGCGCCGTCCAGCGTTTCGGTCCGGCGGCGCCGAGCTTCCACGTCACGCTCAAAAACGGTCGCGCACTGCGGGCCGTGAGCAGCATCGATGAGGGCCGCATCGGCGATGCCTACCTCGCCGGCGACATCGACATCGAGGGCGACATGCTGAGCCCGTTCGTGCTGCGCAAGTCGATGTCGGATTTCCACCTGATCACGTGGGCCTGGCGCTTCGTCCAACCGCTCGTGTTCGGCCAGGTCCACACCAACCGCCAGGCGATCACGGCGCACTACGACATCGATCCGGAGTTCTTCCTAGCCTTCCTCGACCCCAAGACGCCGTGCTACACGCAAGGCGTCTACGAGAGCGACGACGAGACGCTCGACGTCGCGACGCTCCGCAAGTTCGACTACTGCTTCGACAAGCTGCGCCTCAAGCCGGGCGATCACCTGCTGGAGATCGGCCCCGGCTGGGGCGCCTGGTTCGAGTACGCCGCGCGGCGCGGCGCGAAGTGCACCGGCATCTCGATCTCGCAGGTCTCGATCGATTACCTCAACCGCCGCGCCAAGGAACTCGGCTTGGACTGGGAGCTGATCTTCTCCGACCTCCTGGCGTACCAGACCGAGCGCAGGTACGATGCCATCGTGATCATGGGGGTGATCGAGCACCTGCCGCAGTATCAGGCCGTGCTGGAGAAGTTCGCGACGCTGATCAAGCCCGGCGGGCGCATCTTCCTCGATGGCAGCGCCTGCACCAAGAAGTACGAGCTGTCATCGTTCATGGTAAAGTACATCTATGGCGGCAACCACTCGTTCCTGGTGCTGCACGACTTCCTCGACAAGCTCGCCAAGACGCCGCTCGAAGTCACCGAGATCCTCAACGACCGGAACAGCTATTTCCTGACGTTCCAGCAGTGGGCACGCAACTTCGATGCCAACCGCGAGCAGGTAATCGCGAAGTTCGGCGAGTTCAACTATCGCCGCTTCCGCCTCTACCTGTGGGGCGCGGCCTACGAGTTCCTGAGCCACAGCCTCGATTGCTACCGCATGATCATCCAGCCGCGGAAAATGCCCGCCATCGGCTGAGGCCGGCCGCGCGGCAGGCGACGCCAACACGCTTCGAGACGCGCTCCGCGCTCCTCAGCGTGAGGAAGGAACCGGCCCTCGCCTCTTCGCTCCCCTCACGCTGAGGAGGTCGCGCAGCGACCGTCTCGAAGCGTGGCGGCACCACTGTGAGGGCCCGCTCAGCGGGGTGATCGCCGCGCGATGCTGCGGGACAGGCCGGGCAGCCTGTCCAGCTCGCCGCGGACAAGGGCTTCCTTCTTCGCCCGCCGCCAACCTTTTGATCTGTCACTCCACCGCTATCGCATCGGTGACGCGCGGGAACCAAGCATGCCAGACGAGCGCCACGGGGCGGCGGGAGTAGGTGTAACCGCCGAAAGTGCCCGCATTGTGCTCGGCTACTCGCCGTTCCAGGGTGCCCCTCGTGGACCCCACGTAGTAATGCCCGTCGGCGCAGCGAACCATGTAGACGAAGGCAACCAATCGGGCGCAGCCTCTCATCCTTCGAGACGGGCCTTCGGCCTGCGGCCTCCGTCCCTCCTCAGGATGAGGCGTCTTCCTTCACCTCACGCTGAGGAGGTCGCGCAGCGACCGACTCGAAGCGTGATAGCTCATCCTTCGAGACGGGCCTTCGGCGCTCCTCAGGATGAGGCGTTCCTCCGCGACCCTAGAGCGCGGCTACCACATCCACACCTGGTCGGAGCGGTCCATCAGCGCCGGGATGCCGGCGCGCGGGAGGCGCTGGATGCCATCGACGAGCCTGGCGTTGCCGAGCCCGCGCTCGGCCACGTCCTCCTCAACGACAAAGACGCCGACCCCCTTCTTGATCAGCGCCGCCACGTCCTCGGCGATCTTGGGCGGCTCCGATTGCCGCCAGCTCCCGAAGCTGAGCCCCGAGGCGTCCTGCCCGAGCACCGCGTAGTTCACCGCGCTGCCGCGCAACAGCACCTCGAGGTCGGCGCCGGCGCCCTTCATGGCGTGGGTGATCCACACGATGGTGTCGTCCTGCTCCTCCAGCGTCGCGCGGTAGGCGCTCTGGATCACTTGCAGCACCTTCATGGCACGGCCCTCAGCGTGTGCCGATGATCAGCGTGCCCTGAGACTCGCTGGCCATCCTCCAGAGATCGCCCGGCGTTCCCCGGCGGACGCCCTCGATCACCTCGGCGACGCCGCGCTCATCGACACACAACCCGCAGTTCACCCAGTCGAGCTTGCCGCCGTTCTGCGCCGCCGCCTGCATCAGCGCCGCCACCCAGTCCTTGGGCAGCGGATGGTTTTCCTGCGCGGCGTCGCGGCCGTGCACGGCGTTGGGGTGCGCCTTCTGCTGCGCGAACGGGGTTGCCACCGCGCCCTCGTACGCGAACACGTTGACGTTGTACCCGCGCCTGGCGGCGATATCGATGAGGCGGAAGGCGGTGGTGGACCGCGCGCTCTCGTAGGGCGGGTCCATCAGTGCGAAGGTGATCGTGGTGGCCATCGGTTCCTCCCTAGTGCCAGAGCGCCTTGCCGCCCGCCGCGAGGTGATCGACGATCACATCGAGCGGCGAGGGCGTGACACCCGAGACGAGCTGGTCGCCGCCGATCGCCCGCTCGCGCAGCGAGAACTCGTCCGCCAGCACCTTGACGCCGCGCGCCGAGAGCTTGGTGAGCCCCTCGGAGCGCGCCCCGAAACGGGCCGGCAGCACGCCGTTCTGGACCAGGAAGACCGTGACCTCGTTGCCCTCGCGCACGATGCCCGCCGCGAGATCGTAGAGCTGATCGACATCGCGCGACTCGAACGGGTCGCGTGATGCGATCACCATGTATTTGCCGATGGCCACCTCCCAAGCGGCAGCGTGCGGCTGCCTTCGCACTAGAGAACAGGAAGCGTGAGCCGGCGTCAATCGCGCGCGGGTCGGGCGGACGCGGTGGTGGGCCGGGTTGGGGTCGAACCAACGACCTCCCGCATGTGAAACGGGCGCTCTCCCACTGAGCTACCGGCCCAGGCGCGTGCGGGCAGCCATTAGGGAAGGCGCACTCGCCCCTGTCAAGGCAGCGCGGCGAGCGCCGCGGGGAGATCGGCGAAGCGCTCGATCACGGCGTCCGCCCCGAGCGCGGCGGCCGGCTCGCGGCTGTAACCATAGCCCACCACCACCACGGCGATACCGGCGCCGCGCGCGGCCGCGACGTCGATGCTGGAATCGCCCACCATCACCGCGTCGGCGGGGGTCCGGCCGAGGCGCGCGATCGCGGTCAACAAGTGTCCGGGATCGGGCTTGCGCACGGGCAGGTTGTCGCCGCCGAGCATGACGCCGAAATAGTGCGCCAACCCAAGCTCGGTGAGCAGGCGGGCGCTGAGCGCGCCGGGCTTGTTCGTGCACACGGCGAACGGCCCGGCCTGCGGGGTGAGCACGGCGAGCGTCTCCGTGACGCCCACGAAGGGCCGGCTGGCGCGCGTGAGATTGGCCTCGTAGTGCGCGAAGAACTGGGCGATGAGGCGCTCGAACTCGGGCGCGCCCGGCGTCCCGCCGGTGGCCGCGAGCCCGCGCTCGATCAGGCGGCGCGCGCCCTCGCCGAGGTAGGCACGGATGCTCGCAAGCGGCAGCGCCGGTCGATCGAGCGAGGCCAACACGGCATTAACCGCGGCGGCAAGGTCTGGTGCAGTATCAATGAGGGTGCCATCGAGATCGAACAGCAGCGTATGGCGGCGGCTCGGCATTGTTGGATTCTGAAGGATTCTGTGAGAACTCGTCACTTGGCGCGGCAGCGAACGCTATGGCATCGTCCGCTCGACGCCCCATTATGAGGCTACTGCGACGGCGATGACCACATCCCCGCTGGCGGTGCTAATCCTGGCTGCCGGGAAGGGCACGCGCATGCGCTCCGGGCGTCCCAAGGTAATGCATGCGATCGCCGGGCGGCCGATGATCGACTACGTGCTCGACGCCGCGCGCGCGCTCAAGCCCGAACGGCTCGCGGTGGTGATCGGGCCGGACATGCCCGAGCTGCGCGAGCGGGTGGCGCCGCTCGAGGTCATTGTGCAGCCGGAGCGCCTCGGCACCGGCCACGCGGTGATGGCCGCCTCCGCCTGGCTTGCGGGATTCAGCGGCGACGTCCTGGTGCTGTTCGGCGACACCCCGCGCCTGACCCCTGCAACGCTCGCCCGACTGCTCGCACGCCGTCGGGCGGTGCCAGCGCCTGCCGCTGTCGCGCTCGGCATGCGGCCCGCCGATCCCGCCGCCTACGGCCGCCTCGTCACGGGTGAAAGCGGCGAGCTCAAGGCGATCGTCGAGTACCGCGACGCGAGCCCGGCCGAGCGCGCCATTCCACTGTGCAACTCGGGCGTCATGGCGCTCGATGGCGCGCGGCTCCCGGCGCTGCTCGCCGCGCTCGACAACCAGAACGCCAAGGGCGAGTACTACCTGACCGACGTGGTCGCGCACGCCCGCCGCATGGGCGGCACGGCCGCCTATGTCGAGGCGCCAGCCGATGAGCTGGTCGGCATCAACGCACGGGCCGAGCTCGCCGCGGTCGAGGCCGCGGTGCAGAACGAGCTGCGCGCTCGCGCCATGGCCGGCGGCGCGACGTTGATCGACCCGGCGAGCGTCTTCTTCAGCTTCGATACCGTGCTCGGCGAAGACGTCGTGGTCGAGCCGAGCGTGGTGTTCGG
>VGEJ01000080.1 GCA_016869335.1 Alphaproteobacteria bacterium
GCGGCAGCGCTGGCGAAGCGGCGGCGATCGCGCCAGGCCGCGCCCTCGCGGACCTGCAGCACGAAGAAGCTCCCGGCATCCCCCGCGGGCTTGCCGTCACTGGGCACTGCCATTGGTCATCCGCCCGGGTTCATCGTGGCACCATCGCCGCTCGCGGTGCGGCCGCGCGTTGGGCATCGCGCTGGCGGCGTTCCTCCGAGACCTTGAGCGCGACGCTGGCGATGAGGACGCCGATCGCGACCAATCCGATCAGGATGCTCGACACGGCGTTGATCTCGGGCGTCACGCCCAGGCGCACCTTGCTGTAGATGTACATCGGCAGCGTCGTCGCCTCGGGTCCGGTGGTGAACGAGGCTATCACCAGGTCATCGAGCGAGAGCGTGAACGCCAGGAGCCAGCCCGCCAACAGCCCCGGCGCGATCATCGGAACGGTGATGACGAAGAACGTCTTGGCGGGCCGCGCGCCGAGGTCCATGGCCGCCTCCTCTATCGACCGATCGAGGGTGGCGAGCCGGGCCTGGACGACCACCGCAACGTAGGCGGTGGCGAACGTGATGTGGGCGATCGCCATGGTCGCCGGCCCGCGCGACCAATCGAGCGCGACGAACAGGAGCAGCAGCGACAAACCGGTGATGACCTCGGGCATGACCAGCGGCGCGAACACCAAGCCGGAGAACAGCGTACGCCCGGCGAAACGCCCGATGCGGGTGAGGACGACACCGGCGAGGGTGCCGAGTACCAGGGCGCCGGTTGCCGAGATGACGGCAAGACGCAGCGTCACCCAGGCGGCCGCGAGGAGCTGCTGGTTCTCGAACAGCGCCCCGTACCAGCGCAGCGAGAATCCCGCCCACACCGTGACCAGCTTGGACTCGTTGAACGAATAGGCGACGAGCAGCAGGATGGGGACGTAGAGGAAGGCGTAGCCGAGCGCGAGGGCCGTCATCGTGACCGCGCTCAAGCCCTGACGCATGGCGGCCTCTCACCCCACCGTTCGCCGGAGTTGCAGGCGCTGGAACAGCACGATCGGCACCACCAGCAGGACGAGCAGAATCACCGCGACACCCGAGCTCAGGGGCCAGTCGCGGTTGTTGAAGAACTCACTCCACAGTGTCTTGCCGATCATGATGGAGCCCGAGCCGCCAAGCAGATCGGGGATGACGAACTCGCCGACGGCGGGGATGAACACCAGGAGCGAGCCTGCGACGACGCCGGGCAGCGCCAGCGGCACCGTGATGACCCAGAACGCCTTGATCGGCCGACAGCCGAGGTCTGCCGCCGCCTCCATCAGACTGACGTCGATCCGCTCCAGGCTGGCGTAGAGCGGCAATACCATGAACGGCAGATAGGAATAGACGATGCCGAGGTACACCGCCCAGTTGGTGTTGAGGATCTGCAGCGGCTCGGAGATCAGGCCGAGCCAGGCCAGGAGCTGGTTGAGGAATCCTTCGGTCTTCAGGATGCTGATCCAGGCGTAGACGCGAATGAGGAACGAGGTCCAGAACGGCAGGATCGCCAGCATCAGGAGCGCGAACCGCCACCGCCGCGCCACCTGCGTCAGGGCATAGGCGATGGGGAAGCCGATCGCCAACGTGACCGCGGTGGAGACCGCAGCGATGCCGAGGCTGTTGAGATAGGAACGCCGGTACAGGCTGTCCTCGACCAGCAACAGGTAGTTCGACAGGTTGAGCGTGAAGCGAAGATGGATGCTGCCGGCCTCGTCCACCCACTCGGCGATCGGCGTATAGGGCGGCATGGCCAGCGCCACCTCGGAGAAGCTCAGCTTCAGAACGATGAGGAACGGCGCGAGGAAGAACACCCCTAGCCACAGGAACGGGACCGCGATGAGGAAGTGGCGTCCGAGCGCGCCCCGTACCTCCTCGGGTAGGAGCCTGCGGATGGCCGCCACGGAACGGCCGCGTTCGGCCGCGCCCGAGGTCTCGACTGCCTCCCGCGCGGTCATCGCAGGAGGACGACGGCCGCCTCGGGGCTCGCGGTCAGATGGACCTGGTCATTCCAGCTGATCGGCCGGCGAACGAGGCGCGCGCGATTGGTCTCCACCGCGGTCACCTGCTTACCGGTGGCGAGCTGCACGTGATAAACCGAGAGACTGCCGAGATAGCCGATGTCGAGCACCGTCCCGCTGAGCTGGTTCACGGCGCCGGCTTCCGGCGACGCCAAGTCGATCGCCAGCTTCTCCGGCCGCAGCGCGAGCCACACCGTGGCGCCGGGCTCAGCGTTCACCGTCTGCTCGACGAGGAAGTCACAGGCCGCGTCGTCACAGCGGATGCGGGCGGTGCCGTTCGCGGTGTCGAGCAACCGACCCTCAAACAGGTTGACGTCACCGATGAACTCGGCGACGTAGCGGCTGGCCGGCGCCTCGTAGATCTCGGCCGGCGTCGCCACCTGGACGATGCGCCCGCGCTCCATCACGCCGATGCGGCTCGCCACCGTCATCGCTTCGGCCTGGTCGTGCGTCACGATCACGAAGGTGATGCCGACCTGCTCCTGGATGTTGATGAGCTCGAACTGGGTTTTCTCGCGCAGCTTCTTGTCGAGCGCGGCCAGAGGCTCATCCAGCAGCACCATCTTCGGCCGCTTGACCAGGCAACGCGCCAACGCCACGCGCTGGCGCTGGCCGCCGGAGAGCTGGTGCGGCCGGCGTTTGGCGAACGGCTCGAGCTGGACGAGCGCCAGCATCTCGCGCACGCGGCGCGCGATCTCGGACCGCGGGCAGCCCTCCTGCTTCAATCCGAAAGCGACGTTCTGCTCGACGCTCATGTGCGGGAACAGCGCGTACGACTGGAACATCATGTTGACGGGACGCTCGTAGGGCGGCACGCGCGTCATGTCGCTGCCGTCGATCTCGATGCGCCCCGCGGTTGGGAACTCGAGGCCGGCGAGCATCCGCAAGAGCGTCGTCTTGCCGCAGCCCGACGGCCCGAGCAAGGCGAAGAACTCGCCGCGGTAGATGTCGAGGGAGACGTTGTCGATGGCGGCGTAGCTGCCGAAGCTCTTGCTCACGCCGACGACCCGAATGAACGGTTGCGCCGCGAGCTCCGCCCAGGCCGCCCGCCCGCGCCGCAGTCGCTCGGCGTCGCGGCTCACGACCCCGCGCGAGGGCGGCGCTACTCCGCGCCCTTGATGCGCGTCCACAGCCGGGTCAGGGTGCGCTGCGCCTTCTGGTCGTAGGGCGTCACCGTGTAGAGGTGCGCCATGACCTCGGGTGCGGGGTAGATCGCCGCATCGTTCTTGACCGCGTCGAGCACGAACTCCAGCGAAGCGGCATTGCCGTTGGCGTAGTTGATATAGTTCGAGGCCTTGGCGATCACCTCGGGCCGCATGATGTAGTCGAGGAATAAGTGGGCGTTGTCGGGATGCGGTGCATCCGCGGGAATGGCCATCATATCGAACCACATCAGCGCGCCCTCTTTCGGAATGGCATAGCGCACCTCGACGCCGGCCTCCGCCTCGGCGGCGCGATCGCGCGCTTGGAGGATGTCGCCCGACCAGCCGACGGCGATGCAGATGTCGCCGTTAGCCAGGTCATTGATGTACTGCGAGGAGTGGAACTTCGTGATGTAGGGGCGGATGGCCGCGAGAACCGGCTCGGCCTTGGCGATCACATCGGGGTCTTTGCTGTCCGGGTCCTCGCCGATGTAGTTGAGCGCGGCCGGAATCATCTCGTCGGGGGCATCGAGCATCTCGATGCCGCAATCGGCGAATTGCTTGATCATCTCGGGGTCGAAGATCAGGCGCCAGGAATCGACGGGCGCGCTCGGGTCGATCGCCGCGATCTTGCCGACGTTGTAGCCGATGCCCGTCGTGCCCCACATGTAGACGATGGCGTGCGCGTTGTCGGGATCGTACTTGGCGACCCGCGCTATGACCTCCGGCGACATGTGGGCCAGGTTGGGCAGCTTTGCCTTGTCGAGCGGCTTGTAGATTCCGGCGCTGATCTGGCGGCCCAGAAACGAGCCGGTCGGTACCACGACGTCGTAGCCGGTCTTGCCGGCTAGGAGCTTGGTCTCGAGGATGTCGTTCGAGTCGAAGACGTCGTAGACGACGCGGATGCCGGTTTCGGCCTCGAACTCCTGCAGGATCGACTCGTCGATGTAGTCCGACCAGTTGTAGACGTGCACCACCCTCTCGTCGTCGGCGCTGGCCGGCCCGACGCCGACCGCCATCGCCAGCGCCGCGGCGATCAGGGCCGTGCCCGCCGCACTCCGCATCGCAAGCATCCCCATCTCCCTGGCTTGTGCCCGTCCATCAGGCCGCGCGTGCCCGCGCCTGTCAATGCCGCGTCACACGTTGAGCAGCAGGTTCTCGCGCTCCCACGAGCTGATGACGTGCTGGTAGCCGTTCCATTCCGCCGACTTGACATGGCATAGCACCTCCACGAAGCGCTCGCCGAGCAGGCGCCGCAGCGGCTCCGAACCGTGCAGTCGGGCGATGGCGTCGGGAAGATGGCGCGGCAGCGTGTAGGGCAGCTTGTAGCCGCTGCCGGTAACCGGAGGCGAGGGCACACGCCGCTCCTCGATGCCGAGCAGGCCGCAGGCGAGCGAGGCCGCCATCACCAGGTAGGGGTTGCCGTCGGCGCCCGCGAGCCGGTTCTCGACCCGCCGCGCTTCGGGCTCCGAGACCGGGACGCGCAACCCGACGGTGCGGTTGTCGGGGCCCCAGTTGAGGTTGGTCGGGGCATCCGAATCGGGCACCAGCCGACGGTAGGAGTTCACATTCGGTGCCATCAGCGGCATTGCGTCCATCAGGTAGGTCTGCAACCCGCCGATGTAGTAGCGGAACATCTCGCTGTCGCTCTCGCCATCGGCGAACAGGTTCCGCCCGCTCGCGGCATCGACGATGTTCTGGTGGACGTGCATCGCGCTGCCCTGCTCGCCCTGGATCGGCTTGGCCATGAACGTGGCGTAGACCTCGCGGCGCATCGCCGCCTCGCGCACGATGCGCTTGAACAGGAACACCTGATCCGCCAAGCCGAGCGGATCGCCGTGGCGAAAGTTGATCTCGAACTGCGCCGCGCCGACCTCGTGGCTCAGGGTGTCGATGTCGACATCCTGCGCCGCGCAGAACGCGTAGATGTCCTCGAACAGCGGCTCGAACTCGTTCACCGCATCGACGCCGTACTGTTGGCGGCCGGTTTCCCGCCGGCCGGACCGCCCGATCGGCGGCTCGAGCGGATAGTCGGGGTCGGTGTTGACCTTGACCAGAAAGAACTCGAGCTCCGGGGCGACGATCGGCTGCCAGCCGCGTTCACGGTAGTGCTCGACGACGCGGCGCAAGACCGAGCGCGGCGCGATGTCCACCGGGCGACCATCGGCATAGTGGCAGTCGGCGATCACCTGTGCGGTCGGCTCGCCGTACCACGGCACCATGCGCAGCGTCGTCGGATCGGGGCGCAGATAGATGTCGATCTCGGCGGGGTCGATCACGTCATAGGCACCCTCCGGGCACTCGCCGGTGACAGTCTGGGCGAAGATCGACTCGGGCAAACGCAGCTCGCGCCCGCGGAAGCTGCCGAGGAACTTGGCGGAGGGCAGGATCTTGCCGCGTGCGATGCCGGAGAGATCGGCGACCAGGCACTCGATCTCGGTCACGCGGTGCTCGGCGAACCAGGCGTCGACGCTTCCCACCTCACCGCCCACCGCCGGCATCATGCCTCTCCGCGTGACCCTCGGGCGAGTTCGGCACAGCCTCCGCCGGTCGTCAAGCGCCCTTGACACCCAGGTCGGCGCGCGCACGATGCTCCCGCACCTCGCATGTCCCCCGCGCCCTACCCCGAAAGCTATTACGCTGCCACGGCGGGCGAGCTGCCGGTGTGCGAGCGGCTGGCGGGCGAGGTCACGGCGGACGTCTGCGTCGTGGGCGGCGGCTACACCGGCCTCTCGGCCGCCCTGAATCTCGCCGAGCGCGGCTACAGCGTCGTGGTTCTCGAAGCCGAGCGCCTCGGCTTCGGCGCCTCGGGCCGCAACGGCGGCCAGATCGTCACCGGCTTCTCGGCCGATATCGAGCGGGTGGCCGCGCGCCACGGCGCGGCGGCGGCGCGGCAGCTCTGGACCCTCGGTGCCGAAGCCGTCGCCGCGCTCAAGGCGCGGATCGAGCGCCATGCCATTCCCTGCGATCTCAAGTGGGGCTACGTCCACGTCGCCCACACGGCGCACCAACTCGCCGGACTGCGCTCGACGCAGGCGGCCTGGGAGCGAACATACGGTCATCCCGCCACCCGGCTGCTCGGGCGCGAAGAGGTCTCCGCGCTGATCGGCAGCCGGCGTTACCTCGGCGGGCTGTACGATGGCGCGGCGGGCCACCTCCACCCGCTGCGCCTGGCCTTGGGGCTCGCCCGCGCCGCCCAGGCGGCCGGCGCACGCCTGGTCGAAGATGCACGCGTCACCGCCGTGACGCACGGCGCGGCGCCATGCGCGATCACCGCGACCGGCCAGGTGCGGTCGCGCTACCTCGTGCTCGCGGGCAACGCCTACCTCGGCCGCCTCGTGCCGGAGCTGCGCCGCCGCCTGATGCCGGTGACGAGCAACATCGTGGCGACCGCCCCGCTCGATCGGCGCGCCGGCGTTCTGACGCAGGATGTCGCGGTCGCCGATGCGCGCTTCATCGTCACCTACTACCGGCTTTCGGCCGACGGTCGCCTCCTGTTCGGCGGCCGCGCGAGCTACGCCAATCTCGAACCGGCCGACGTCATGGCCTACATGCGCCGGCGCATGCTGCGGGTGTTTCCGCAACTCACCGACACCCCGCTCGACTACGTCTGGGGAGGCCTGATCGGCATCACCATGGACCGCATGCCGCACCTTGGGCGGCTGGCGCCCAATGTCTTCTTCGCCCAGGGCTACTCCGGCCAGGGGGTTGCGCTGGCGCCCTTCGCCGGCGAGCTCATCGCCGCGGTGATCGCCGGCACGGCCGAGCGCTTCGACGTGCTGACGCGCCTGCCGCACGCGGCGTTTCCGGGCGGGCCGCTGCGCACGCCCGCGCTCGCGCTCGGCATGCTCTACTACCGCCTGCGCGACTTGCTCTAAGCGATGGGGTATGGTGACCCGACTTCGGGTAGGGAGCGATGCGGGTTCGAGCGAAGGCTGGGGGCCTTGGCAAGGCCTACGGCAGCGTCAGCGTCCGGCGGACGGCCGAGGGCTGGCGCAGCGTCAATGAGGCGGGCTTCACGGTCGCCGGCAGCACGCTGCCGGGCGCCGCGGGAATGACGCCGATCGAGCTGCTGATGGCCGCTCTGGCACAGTGCCTGGCGATCAGCCTCGACCATGCCGCCGAGCACGAGGGCCTCGCGCTTGGCGCCATCGGTATCACCGTGCGCGGCCACAAGGCTGCTGACCTGCCGGCGCGGGTGGCGCGGTTCGAGGCGCTCATCGATCTCGCCGAGGTCGCCGACGCGGCGCGGCGCACCCGGCTCATCGCCGCCGCCGAGCGCATCTGTACGGTGAGCAACACGCTCCGCGGCGTCGCCGAGATCATCGCCACCGATGCGCGCGGTGACGGATGACGACGCGCTGGGGTGTCGTCATCCTCGCCTGCCTCGCCGGCGTGATCGCGGCGATGCAGGTCGGCAAGGTGCCACCGGCGATCCCCGAGCTGCGCGCCGACCTCGGCCTTAGCCTGGTCACCGCCGGCTGGGCGATCTCGCTCTTCTTGGCCGCCAGCGCCCTCCTCGGGCCGGTCGGCGGGATGGTCGGGGATCGCGCCGGCCACCGCCGCTTTCTGGTGCTCGGGCTGGTCTGTATCGCGCTGGGCAGCGCCGGGGGCGCACTCGCCGGGGCCGCGACGCCCCTGCTCATCATGCGTCTGCTCGAGGGTTTCGGCTTCCTCGCGGTCGTCGTCGCGGCGCCCTCGCTCATCGTGGCGCTGACCGCCGAGGCTGACCGCCGGCTCGCCATCGGGGTGTGGGGCGGCTACATGCCGGCCGGCATCGCCGCCATGATGCTGCTGACGCCGGCCCTGATCGATGGCATCGGCTGGCGCGGGATGTGGTACCTCAATGCCGCGCTGGCCGCGGGCTTTGCGCTCGTGTTCGTGGTCGCCACCCGTGGCCACGGCGGGCCGCCCGCTGGGCGCACCAGCCTCGCGGATGTGAAGCTCTCGCTGGCTCGGCCGGGCCCGTGGCTGCTCGCCGGCTGCTTCGCGGTCTACGCGATGCAGTTCCTCGGCTTGATGGCGTGGTTCCCGACGTTCTTGGTCGAGGGCGCGGGCTACGGCAACACCAACGCGACCGTGATCTCGGCGGTCATCGTCGCCCTGAACGCGGTCGGCAATCCGCTCGGAGCCTGGCTGTTGCAGCGCGGCATCGAGCGCTGGCAACTCATGGCGCTGACCGCCGCCGCGCTCGGCGTCATGGCGGTGGCGATCTTCGATCCGGGCGTCGGCGTGATCGGCAAGATCGCTCTGGCGGCGGTGTTCTCGCTGATCGGCGGCTTCATTCCCGCGGCGGCGCTGACGGGCGTCCCGGTCCACACGCCCGCGCCGGCCCAGCTCGGGGCGACGAACGGCGTGGTGGTGCAGGGGGCGAACCTCGGCTCGCTGCTCGGGCCGCCGGCATTCGCGCTGGTGGTCGAGAGCCTCGGCGGGTTCACCGCGGCCGGCTGGATGCTCCTCGTTCTCGGTGTGCTCGGTGTGCTGCTGGCGCTGCCGCTGCGCGTGATCGAGCGGCCGCCGCGCCCGGCGCTGGGACCACGGCGCGCCGGCTGAACGCGTCGCCTCCGGCGGTACTGTAGAGAATGGCAAGCGATCATCGCTGTGGTCGCTCCTCGCCCCGTCGGCTGACCGACTTCCGGTTCTGCCGACGGGAGTCGTCAAGTGGCCGAGGCCACGCCGCGCGTCACGGCGCCTGGCAGCAGGTTGGTGAGAGCGGCGCCGAGCAGCATGGCGGCGAGGAACATCGCACCCTCCCACCGCCCGAACGCCAACGTGGTGACTGCGGGCCCCGGGCACAGCCCGACGAGACCCCAGCCGACGCCGAACAGCAGCGAGCCACCGACGAGGCGGGCATCGATCCCGCCCCGCGGCTGCGGCGCGAACGCCGGCGCGAAGCGCGGCTGCGCCTGACGCTTGGCCCACTGCACCGCGGCGGCATAGACGATCACGGCGCCGCCCATGACGAAGGCGAGGCTCGGGTCCCAGTCTCCCGCGACA
>VGEJ01000081.1 GCA_016869335.1 Alphaproteobacteria bacterium
AGCGCGGCCAGCACGCCACGGACGCCGTGGTGGTGGCGCTCGGCAGCTACACGCCGTTGCTGCTGCGCAAGGTCGGCCTGCGGGCGCCGATCTATCCGGTGAAAGGCGTGTCGATCACGGTGATGGCCCAAGGATGGAACGATCCGCTCACCATGCCCATCATCGACGATGGCCGGCTATTCGGCCTGATCCCGCTCGGCGATCGGATCCGCGCCGCGGGCTCGGCCGAGGTGGCGCACTATAACACGACCCCGGATCGGACGCGCTGCCAGGCGATCGTCGACAACGTGATCTCGGTGTTCCCGGGCTTCCGCCATTGTTATCGGCCCGAGACCGCAAAGTTCTGGGCCGGGTTGCGGCCGGTCACGCCCTCGGGCACGCCGCTCCTCGGCCGCACCCCCGTGCGCAACCTGTACATCAACGCCGGCCACTGCCACCAGGGCTGGACGCTGTCGTGCGGATCGGCCCGCGTGGTCGCCGACATCGTCGATGGCCGCGAGCCTGAGATCGACCTGACCGGCCTGACGTTCGACCGCCGCCACTAGCTAGTTGGCCGGACGCCACGGCGCCAGGACCAGATAGGTCGCGCCGGCCAGGAGCGCGGCGCCGCCGACCACGAGCGCCGCGGGCCAGCTCGTGCCGTCGTCGAGTGCGGCCACCGCCAGCGCGCCGAGGCCTGCCCCGCCATCTCGATCGTCCCGAGGAGCGCCGAGGCCATGCCTCGCCCGCCCGGTGCCGCGCTCAGCGCACGCACCGGCCCGGCGGAGAACGCGAAGCCGAGGCCGAGCGCGAAGATGCAGAGCGCTCCGGCGACCGAGCCGACTTGAGTGCCGCGCCGAGGACGGCGATGAAGGCCACACCGCCGAGCGCACAGATGCCGAGCCCAAGGCGGAACGTCGGCTCGAGGCCCGCACGGTCGACCGCGCGCGCGGCGCCCAGGCTGCCGAGGAAGAACGCCAGCACGATGACCGCCTGGTAGTAGCCGAAGTCCTCGGTCGCCACGCCGAGGCGGTCGATCATGATGAACGGTCCGGCGGTGATGAAGGCGAACAGCGCGCCGAGCAGGAAGCCGAGGACGAGTGTGTAGGCGAGGAAGGTGCGGGATCGCACCAGCGTCCAGTAGCCGCGCGCCAGCACCCGGGGCTGCAGAGCCGTGCGGTCAGGCACCGTCGACTCCGGCAGGAAACGCCACAGGAGGACCAGCACGATGGCGGCAAAGCCGGTCAGCAGCAGGAAGTTCGCGCGCCAGCCGAGCCAGATGTGCACATGACCGCCGATCACCGGTCCGATCGCGGGCGCCAACGCAACGACCATGCCGTAGACCGCCAGCAGCTTCGCGCTCTGCTTCTCGTCGTAGAGATCGCGGATGATCGCGAGGATCACCACTGCCTCGACCGCCGCGGCCGCGCCCTCCAGGAGACGCGCCGCAATCAGCGCCGAGATCGAGAACTCGCCGGCGCAGGCGAGACTGAGCACGGTGAAGGCAGCGATGCCGAGCAGCAGCACGGGGCGCCGGCCGAAGCGGTCGGAGAGCGGGCCGTGGACCACCTGCGCCAAGCCGAAGCCGAGCACGTTGAGGCTGAGGGTGAGCTGGACCGAAGCGGCATCGGTGCCGAAGTAGTCCGGCAGGTGCGGCATGCTCGGCGTGTAGAGATCGGTCGAGAGGATGCTTGCCGCGCTCGTCGCGATCAGCACGGCGGGCACGCCTCACGGGACCGGTGCATAGGTCGGCCGGGCGCCTACGTCGGGCGAGGGCGCGGTCACGGTGTCAGGCGTCGTGGTGTAAGGGCTCGATCTCGACCCGACCGCGACTGGCGTGGAGCAGGTGCTCCTCGGGAATCTCGATCCACTCCTCGTGCCTGCGGTTGAGGGGTTCGGAGAGAATGAGCACGGACTCGCCGTGCGGATCGACCCCAAGGTGCCCCGCCGCGTCCACCGTCACGCCGCGCCCATAGTAGAGGCTCGGCGCCCGGTGATCGCTCGAGGCGCGCACGGCGAGCACGTGCTCGCCGTTGGTGACCGCCGCCGTCATGCGGAAGGGCTCCCTCGCCTTGCCGTTTGCCATCACCGCCAGTACCTGTGCCACGGCCCGGCGGAAGGCGCCCGGCGAATCCGTCTCCAGGCCGTGCGTGAGCATGAGGTGGAAGAACACCTCCGAGTCCGTCGAGCCGAGAAGGGTGTTGAAATAGCGCGGCGCGATGCTGACGGTCAGTTCGTGCCGCAGGCGCTCGAAGTCGCCGATCTGGCCGTTGTGCATGAACAACCAGCGCTCGTGCCGGAAGGGATGGCAGTTGGTGCGCACCGTCGGCGTGCCGGTCGAAGCGCGAACGTGGGCGAAGAACAGCCGCGCGCGGATCTGCTCGGAGACGCTGCGCAGGTTCTCGTCGTTCCACGCCGGCAGGACGTCGCGGAACACGCCAGGCTCGGGACTTGCGTCATACCAGCCGATGCCGAAGCCATCGCCGTTGGTCGTCGAGACGCCGCGGCGAGCTGCGCGGCTCTGGCTGATCAGCGAGTTCTCGGGCCGCAGGATGAGCGTGTCGAGATGGATGGGCGACCCGATGTAGGCAAGCCAGCGGCACATCGTTGAGCCTCGCCAGGAGCAGACGGGGTGACTCTATACCCCCAAGCCGCCGAGCAGCGCCAGCCGGAGCGGTGCGTTACGACCCATCGTTCAGGGCAGTGCAGAGCTGCCCGGCCAGCACCGCGGCAACGGCGCCGTGGCCGGCCGCGTTCCAATGACCGCCGGCGAACGCGTCGCTGCCGTGAAGCCGCGTGCCCTCGGCCTCGGCCAACCGGCGCAACGGCTCGACGAGGCGGACGAGCGGGATGCCGAGGCGCGCGGCCAGGCTGGCCAACCGGCGGTCGGGGTAGTCGAGGTCGGGCACCCCGATCGTCTGTGCGATCGCTGCGCGCACCGCGGGGTCGGGATACACCTGCGCCGGGTTGGTCAGCGTCATCAGCCAGAACTGAGCGCGGCGCTCGGCGGCGGAGCGGGCCATTCGGTCGATCAGCGCCTCGGTGACCGACCACGCCTCGGCCCACGGGCCGGCCACCGGCTCGCGATAGATGCCGGGGTCGAGCCCGGCGCCGAGTTGGGCGGCGAGATCGAAGTCGGCGTATTTCTGGCTTGCCCGTACGTTGCGGTAGGCCTGGTTGAGGACCTGTAGCGTGCGCAGGCGGTTGAAGACATGACGCTTGGCGTTGGTCCACGCTTGGGCGAGCCTGAACCGGCTGCTCCGGAGGTTCGTGTCGTCGAGCGCCAACGCGCCCTCCCGCAGAACGAAGTAGGGGCGGTCCTCGTGGCCATCGAGCGCGCGGTGACTGTTCCACACATCGTTCCCGGTGAAGAAGGCCAGCAGCACGATGTCGGGCTCGTAGCGCCACACCCGCGTAGTCAGCACCATGTACTCCTGGGCAGTGCCGTAGCCATTGACGCCGAAGCTGAGTACCTCAACGTGGCGGTCGCCCCCCAGGCAGGCGCTGAGAGCACGCTGGGTGAGGCGCCAGTACGTGTCCTCGAGCGCCACCTCGCGCGCCTCGGTCAGCGAATCGCCCAGCACAGCGATGCGGATCGTCCCCGGCGGCTTCGCGAGGACGTGCTCGACATCGCGGAAGCCGGCGGCGTTGATCGTCAGCTCCGTTCGTCCTTCGACGGCATAGATCCCGCGCGCGCCCGGCCAGGGGGCCCAGCCGAACACCTCGTCCATGCGCCCGAACTCCGGATACGAGATGTCGGCCAGCCATAGACCGAGTTCGCACAGGGCGAGCGTGAGGGCGAGAGTCGCGGCCACAACGGCCAGTCCGAGCCCCCGGCGGGGGCGGTGGGCCGCGTCAGCGGAGGATGAAGTCACGAATGACCTGGGCGCCGCCCAGTGGATCGTCGCGCAGCACCCCGTGGCCACAGCCGACGAACCGCGCCTCGGTCGCCAGCCGCTTGGGCAGCACCCGCAGCAGATCCTCGGAGCACGCCGGCGGCGTGATCGGGTCGTCCTCGCCGTAATCGACCAGCACGGGGCAACGGATGCGGTGCAGCTCCGGCAGGAAGTCGAAGCGGTAGCCCTCGCCGCCCGGCTTGAAGAAGTGCGAGAGGACGGCGAGGTTCATCACCGCGCGCTTCATGCCGTCGGGATCCTGCGGCGTGGTGTTGTAGAGCGGCATGCAGGCCTTGAAATACGGGTCGAACACGGCCGGGTTCTCGGCATCGCACCAGAACCGTTCGGCGATCGCGCGCGCCGCGCTGCCGCCGCGCCGCTCGAAGGCGGCGAGCGCCCGGTCGATGCGCATGTGCCCGGCGGTGCTGGAGAGGATCAGTTTCGCCGGACCCTCCGGGTGGCGGAGCGCATAGGCCTGCGCCACGAACCCGCCGAACGACACGCCGAGGACGATCGGCCTGACGATCCCCAGCGCCTGCATGAGCGCGTGCAGGTCGTCGGCCCATTGGGCAAGATTCCAGCGTTCAGGGACGCTACGCTCGCTGCGCCCATTGCCGCGGTGGTCGAGGTAGACGAGCTGCGCCACATCGGCCAGCGCGCCATGACTGCGCTTGAGGTTGGAGTGGTCGAACCCCGGGCCGCCGTGCAGGAGCACGAGCGTCGGACGCTCGCGCATGATGGGGCCCTCGGGCGCGAGCCCTGCGCCCTCGATGTCAACGAAGAGACGGACATCACCGACCGAGACGTGCATGGGCGGCGCTCAAGAGCGGATGAAGTCGCGGATGATCGCGAACGCGCGCACCGGGTCGTCGAGATCGACGCTGTGGCCGGCGGCCTTGAACGGCTCGTAACGGGCGAGTCCGGCCGGCAAGGCGGCGACGATCTCCTCCGATAGCGAGGGCGGCGTGATGGGATCGAGTTCGCCCGCCAGCACCAGTGTCGGGCAGCGCACGCGCCTCAGCTCGGCCAAGAAGTCGAAGCGGTGGCCCTCGCCACCCGGCCCGAAGAAATGCGCCAGGACCGCCGTGTGCCGCACCGAGCGCGCGGTGCGGTCCGGGCTTTGCGGCGTCGGGTTGTAGAGCGGAAAGCAGGTGTCGAGATAGGGCTGCACGACGTCGGGGTTTGCGGCATCGGTCCAGAAGCGCTCGGCAACGGCGCGGGCATTCGGGCCGCCGAGGCGCTCGAACATCGCGTAGGAGCGTTCGAGCCGCATGGTGCCTGCCGTGCTCGACAGGATGAGCTTGGCGGGAAAGTCGGGATGGCGGGTCGCCAGCGACTGGGCCACGAAGCCGCCAAACGAGACGCCGAGCACGATCGGTTTCTCGATGCCGAGAGCGGCGCAGAAGGACACCAGATCGTCGCCCCACTGGGCAAGGTTCCAGTGGCGCGGGTCGCCGTAGTCGCTGCGGCCGTTGCCACGGTGGTCGACGAACACGAGCTGGCAGAGGTCCGTCAGCGTCGAGTGCTCGGGGCGGAGGTGGGAGTGGTCGAACCCTGGACCGCCGTGGAGAAGCAGCAGCGTCGGGCGCTCGCGCATGGCCGGCCCCTCGGGCACGAGCTTGGGACCTTCGATGTCGAAGAACAGGCGCAGACCACCGCCGATATCGACTCTCATGTTCCTCCCCGGGGCGTCGTGACGGCCCATTAACCATGGCGCAGCCTATCGCGAAAGGTTGATGCGACCAACCCGGCGCGTGTGACTCCCGCGCTTTCTGCGCTGTGGCCTTCCTGACATACTGATGGCTCGAGGGATTCGTGGAGCGGCGCGCGAGCCCATGGCTTCTGGCGCACCTGGTCGGCCCGGCGCCGCGGCCTTCGCCGCAGTAAGGCGGGCGGGGATTCGTGCCCGCGTGTTGTCGGCGTGCCGGCGCGGGGTCATCGTGGGTCTTGCCGCGTCGCTGGCGCTGACGGCGGCGCGCTTCAAGGTGTGGTCCGCCGCGGCGCCCGAATCGCTCGCCGGCCAGCTTCTGGTTGCGGCCGAAGAAATGGCCGATCCGCGCTTTGCCGAAACCGTGATCCTGATGGTGCAGCACGATGACGGGGGAGCCCTCGGCTTGATCATCAACCGCGAGGTCTCGCGCATCGGCTTTGCCGGGCTGCTGGAGAAGTTCAACCTCGCGGACCAGGATCTGACGCCGATTGCCGGCGACATCGCGCTCCACTTCGGCGGCCCGGTACAGCTTGGCCTGCCCTTCGTCGTCCACTCCACCGACGTGATGACCGCATCGAGCCGGGGACTCGCCCCCGACGTCGCGGTGAGCATGGATCAGGATCTGCTGCGCGCGATCGTGATCGGGCGCGGCCCGCGCCACAGCCTGCTCACGCTCGGCTATGCCGGCTGGGCACCGGGACAGCTCGAGGCTGAGCTTGCACGCGATGACTGGGTCGTGATCCCGACCGACTCAGACTTGGTGTTCGGTCCCGATCAGGGGAGCAAGTGGCGCCGGGCACTGGCCCGCGAGGAGATTGCGCTCTGAGCCCCGCGGGGCCGCCCACGCAGCTCCGGCTCGCGACGTTCAACCTGGAGAACCTCGACGACCGGCCGGGTCTCGAACCGGGCCTCGCCGAACGGGCCGCGGTGCTGCGGCCGGCGCTGCAGCGGCTGGCGGCGGACGTGCTGTGCGTTCAGGAGGTGAACGCGCAGGATCGGGAAGACGGGCGCACTCTGGCAGCGCTCGACCACCTGCTCACAGGCACTCCCTACGCCGCCTATCACCGCGCCGTGACCACGAACGACAAGGGGACGGCGCCGCGCGATGTCCACAACTTGGTGATCGTGAGCCGGTTTCCCATCGCCCTGCGCCGCCAGGTCCGGCACGACCTGGTGCCGCCACCTCTGGTGCGACCGGTAACGGCCGACCCGCCGGCCGCGGCGCCGCTGCCGATCGCGTGGGACCGACCGATCCTGCATGTCCGCATACTGCTCGGGGATGGACTGCCGCCGCTCGAGGTCATCAACCTGCACCTCAGGGCGCCCTTGCCGGCGTTCATCGCGGGGCAGAAGGCGGGAGCGTTCGCGTGGGCGAGCGTGGGTGGGTGGGCCGAGGGCTTCCTGCTCGCCGCGCTCAAGCGCAACGGCCAGGCGCTCGAGGCGCGCATTCTCGTCGAGCAGCTGTTCGACGCCGACCCCGACGCCTGGATCGCCGTGTGCGGAGACTTCAACGCTCAGAACCGCGAGGTGCCGACGGCGATCCTGCGGGCCGATGTCGAGGACACGGGCCACCCGCGCCTCGGTGGCCGGGTGCTCGTTGCGCTCGGCGCAGCCATACCGGAATCGGAACGCTTCAAGGTGCGCCACGCTGGCCGCACCGTGATGATGGACCACATTCTCGTGTCGCGGCCGCTCCTGGCCCGCTTCCGCACGGCAGAGGTGCACAACGAGCTGCTGGCCGACGAGCTCGTGGCATTCGCGACAGGGCGGCGGGACCCCGAGTCCTTTCATGCGCCCGTCGTTGCCGCCTTCTCGCTGACGACCGCTTAGTGCCGTCGCGGCGCCGCGCCGGGGTTCACTACCATGCGAGCGCCAAGTACATCAGCGCGTAGCCGCCGATCGCAACGGCGAACAGCGTGGTCAACGCCGCCAACTGCCTTGTGCGCATGTGCCCTCCCCGTCTGTTTTCGTACCGCGACAACAAGTGCGGCAACTTGATCTCGATCAGGCTCAGTCGGCACCTGCGCCAACGGCGGCCTAGCCCGCCAGCTTCGTCGCGATCCCGGCCACATGGCGGCCCTGGAAGCGGGCGAGCGTGAGCTCGTTCTGGCTCGGTTTGCGCGAGCCGTCGCCGCCGGCGATGGTCGATGCGCCATAGGGTGAGCCACCGCTTATCTCGGCGGCCGCCCGCAGCCTTGGGCTGTCGAAGTCCGCTGTCAGCAAGCACGTGAGCCGGCTCGAGAGCCGCCTCGGCGCCCAGCTCCTCAACCGGACCACGCGGCGGCTCAACCTGACCGAAGTGGGCGCCGCGTTCTACGAGCATTGCGCCCGCGCGGTGGCCGAGGTCGCCGAGGCGGAGCTCATGGTCACCCGTCTCCACACCGAGCCCCGCGGCATGCTCAAAGTGAACGTGCCGATGTCGTTCGGCCAACTCCACATCGCGCCGGCGGTGCCGGAGTTCCTGGCGCGCTACCCCGACGTCACGATCGACATGCGCATGACGGATCAGTTCATCGACGTGATCGAGGAGGGCTTCGATCTCGCGATTCGGATCGCCAACCTTGCCGACTCGATCCTCATTGCGCGCCGCCTCGCGCCATGCCGCCTGGTCGCCTGCGCGGCGCCGAGCTACCTAGCGCAGCGCGGTATGCCAGAGGCGCCTGAGGATCTCGCCCATCATAACTGCCTGAACTACACGCTGCTCGCGACGCACAATGAGTGGTTGTTTGCCGGGCGCGCCGGGGAGGGACCGCTTGGGGTGCGCGTGCGCGGCACCTTCCAGGCCGACAACGGCGAGGCCCTGCGTCACGCCATGCTGGCGGGCGTCGGCATCGGCGTCATGCCCACCTTCATCATCGGCGGCGACCTCAAGAGCGGGGCGCTGCGCGAGATCCTGCCCGACTATCCGCCACCCCCGCGCACGGTCTACGCCGTCTACCCCCCAATCGCCATCTCCCGGCCAAGGTGCGCGCGTTCCTCGATTTCCTCGTGGCGCGGTTCGGGCCGTCGCCCTACTGGGACTAGCGCCCCCACCCCCAGTCGTGTTAAGGGGGCGCGCTGAACGGAGCATGACCATACCGATGGCCGCCCCACCGCTGCCGACACGACGACGACGCGATGCCTTTGCCGCCCGCCGGGGTGGCATCGGCCGGCGGGTATTGGCGGTCATCGTTTAGTCCCACAAGCTCTCCGCGCTCTCGCCGTCCCGACGCCCCTCGGCGCCCGCCGCATCCGTGCGCTCGTTTCCGAGTCCGTCGCGATGATCGAGATAGTCCACGAAACGCCCGAGCATGCTTCCGCGCTCGAGTCCCTGCTCGACCGCGCCTTCGGTCCCGACCGCTGGAGCCGCGTCTCCTACCGGCTACGGGAGAATAACAAGGCAGTCCGCGAGCTCTGTTTCATCGCACTCGAGGGTGCGCAACCCGTCGCGGTCGTCCGCTTCTTCCCGCTGCGGGTGGGTGAGGCGGCGGCGCTCCTCCTCGGACCGGTCGCGGTCGCACCCGAGCGGCAGGGTCACGGCATCGGCAGC
>VGEJ01000082.1 GCA_016869335.1 Alphaproteobacteria bacterium
AACCCACCGTCGGTGTCGAAGAAGCTCATCTGGAGCTGGAAGGCGAAGAAACCCTCCGCGGTGTCGTTGGCGAGGAGGAAGTGCAGCCTGCAAGCCGCGCCGTCAGGCGCTGTGACCTTATTCAGCTCGAGCGTGATGTCGCCCGCCGCCGCAGCAGGCGTGCTACAGGCCAGGGCCAGCGCGATAGCGAGGAGCGTGGAGCGCGGTGCGCTCCGAACATATTGGGCGAGTGTCATTTGGGGTTCTCGTTGGCGAATGGTTGCGACGAAACCGGATGCCGGTGGGCGAAACGGACGTGTATGCTGCCCGTCGTCGGCGCCCGGAGTTTACGGTAGGCGGAACGGCGCGACAATCGGTGCAGGCGGCCGGCTCAGAAAAACTACCGCGGACGGCGCTGGGGAGCAGGCATGCGGCGCTGGCTGCTGGTCGTTTTGGCCCTACTGAGCGTGGCAGTCGTCGGCGCGGTCGTCGCGCTAGTGGTGATACCGGGTGGGGACGGGTCCCCGCCGGCCGCGGAGGGCGGCGACCAAGCTACGGGGGAGGAGCCCGAGGCGGTGGATGCCGCCGATGGTCACGGCAAGCCTGCCGGCCCGCGTTCGTCAGGATGGACCTGCTCGAGGTGCCCATGGTCGAGGATGGCGGCCTCGGCCGTTATGACTACGTCGAGGCGAACCTCGAGGTGGCGGATCAGGCTGCGGCGCGCCAGCTGACGAAGGCGCTTCCCTGGCTCCGCGACGCGGCGAGCCGCGCGCTCTACGCGGCGCCGCTGCAGATCCCGGGTGACGCCGAACAGCTCGACCTCGAGAAGCTCAGATCGCAACTCCTGGCGGCGCTGCGCCAGGTGCCGGGGGGCGAGGCCGTCGTGAGCGTTCAATTCACCCAGATTCTCCGCGGCGCCAAGTAGGCCGCTGGTCCCTCTGCTGGGATTGCCCCGCGATGACACCTGCGAAACGTAACGTTGCCCTGCTCGCCGGCTGCCAGGCGCTGTTCATGAGCGCGAACTCGCTGCTGATCACGATCGGCGCGCTGGCCGGTGCGGCCCTGACGCCGGAGCCCGTTCTGGCCACTTTGCCGGTGACGGCGGTGGTCACCGGGACGGCGATCTCCACGATTCCCGGTTCTCTCCTCATGGGCGGCCTGGGCCGCCGAACCGGCTTCATGATCGGCGCCATGCTTGGCGTGGCGGGTGCAGGCCTGGCCGCCGTGGCGATGACGGTGGGGAGCTTCGCCCTCCTGTGCGTCGGCACGCTTGTCATCGGCCTTCACAACGGGTTCGCTGGTTACTACCGCTTCGCCGCTGCCGACACGGCCGAGCCAGCGTTCCGTCCCCGTGCGATCTCACTGGTGCTGGCCGGCGGGGTGGTCGCGGCGTTCGTCGGACCCGAGCTCGCCAAGCTCAGCCGCAACGCACTCGACGCCCTGTATGCCGGGTCGTACCTCGCGGTCCTGGGCGTCCTCGGGGCCACGCTCGTCCTCCTTTACTTCGTGGCCGTTCCGCCGAGCAGCAGGAGTGACGGCACTCGGCGCGGCCGGCCGCTCACCGAGATCCTGGGTCAGCCGGCGTGCGTGGTTGCGGTCCTCAGCGGCACGATCGGCTACGCGACGATGTCCCTGATCATGACCGCGACGCCGCTCGCCATGGGGCACGCCGCGCACACCTTCGACGATTCGGCAACCGTCATCGAGTGGCACGTGGTTGCGATGTTCGCGCCCGCGTTCTTCACCGGCTCGCTCATCAGCCGCTTTGGCGTCGATCGCGTCATCGCGCTCGGCGCCGTGCTGGTGCTGGGTGCGATCGCGGCCGCCTTGTCGGGGACCGGCTTCCATCACTTCTGGGCGGCCCTAGTCCTGATCGGACTAGGGTGGAACTTCACCTACATTGGCGGCAGCGCCCTGCTGACCGAGTGCTACGCGCCGGAGGAGCGGGCGAAAACCCAGGCGGCGAACGACTTCCTGATCTTTGGCGCTGTCGCGACCGCGTCTTTCCTTTCCGGTACCACCTTGCACCTGTTCGGCTGGAACGTTGTGAATCTCATCGCGACGCCCTTCGCCTGCCTCCTTCTGGCGGCCGCGGGGTGGCTGGTCCTGCACCGGAGGCTCGCTGGGCGAGCGGCGTAGCGATCTTGCGCCGGCGCATGAGCGGAGTTGCCTAACCCCTTTGTCTCTGGCATTTTCCGCACGGCCGTGCCCCGCGGCACCGGCTCCCGTTCCGGCATCACCGCCGGCATTCCCGTTGCTATGAGCTCGCTGGGGGACAGATCATGTCGACGTTGCTGTGGCTGGTGATCGCGTGCGGGGGCGTGGCGCTCCTCTACGGCCTCGTGACCGGGCGCGCGGTGCTGGCGGCCGACGCTGGAACGGCCCGCATGCAGGAGATCTCGAACGCTGTGCAGGTCGGCGCGAGCGCCTACCTCAACCGGCAGTACCGAACGATCGCGATCGTCGGCGTGGTGGTGTTCGTGCTGTTGACCGCGCTGCTCGGCATCAACGTCGGCATCGGCTATCTCATCGGCGCCATACTGTCGGGCGCCACCGGCTACATCGGCATGAACATTTCGGTGCGCGCCAACGTGCGGACCGCGCAGGCGGCGCGGCAGGGGCTGGCCCCAGCCCTCAGCATTGCCTTTCGCGCCGGCGCGGTGACGGGGATGCTGGTCGTCGGACTCGCGCTGCTGGCGATTGCGGTCTACTACGGGGTCCTCCTCTCGCTCGGCAGCGCGACACGAGAGATACTCGAGGCTCTGGTAGGCCTCGGCTTCGGCGCCTCGCTGATCTCGATCTTCGCCCGGTTGGGTGGCGGCATCTTCACCAAGGGAGCGGATGTCGGCGCCGACCTCGTCGGCAAGGTCGAGGCGGGCATTCCGGAGGATGACCCGCGCAACCCTGCGGTCATCGCCGACAACGTCGGCGACAACGTCGGCGACTGCGCCGGGATGGCGGCGGACCTCTTCGAGACCTATGCGGTCACCATCGTCGCGACGATGCTGCTGGCCGCGATCTTCTTCACCGGCGAGCAGGCGAGCCAACTGATGATGCTGCCGCTCGCCGTCGGCGGGCTGTGCATCCTGACCTCCGTGGTCGGGACCTTGTTCGTCCGCCTCGGCGGCGGGCGCAACATCATGGCGGCACTGTACAAGGGCTTCATCGCCACTGCGGTGCTGTCCGCGATTGCGCTGGCGCCCGTGATCGAGTGGGTGGTGGGGTGGTCCACGACGTTCCAGTCTGACCAGATCACCTTCACCGGCAGCGATCTGTTCGTCTGCGGGCTGGTCGGGCTGGCGGTGACCGGGCTGCTCATCTGGATCACCGAGTACTACACCGGCACCAACCACCGGCCGGTGCAGAACGTCGCTCGATCCTCGACGACGGGCCACGCCACCAACATTATCCAGGGCCTGGCGATGTCGATGGAGGCGACCGCGCTGCCCGTCGTGGTGATCTGCGCCGGCATCGTCGTCGCGTTCCTTTCGGCCGGGCTGTTCGGGATCGCCGTCGCGGCGACGACGATGCTGGCCCTGGCCGGCATGGTGGTGGCGCTCGACGCCTACGGTCCGGTCACCGACAACGCCGGTGGCATTGCCGAGATGGCCGACCTCGAGGCCGAGGTGCGCAAGACCACCGATGCGCTCGATGCCGTCGGCAACACCACCAAGGCGGTCACCAAGGGCTACGCCATCGGGTCTGCGGGCCTGGCCGCGCTGGTGCTGTTCGCGGCCTACACCGAGGACCTCAAGCACTATTTCCTCGACCTCGATGTCGCGTTCCGCCTCCAGGATCCTTACGTCCTGGTCGGGCTCCTGATCGGCGGGCTGTTGCCCTATCTGTTCGGCTCGCTCGGCATGCAGGCGGTGGGCCGTTCGGCCAGCGCGATCGTGATCGAGGTGCGCCGTCAGTTCAGCGAGATCAAGGGCATCATGGAGGGCACGGCGAAGCCCGACTACAGCCGCGCCGTCGACATGCTGACCAAGGCCGCGATCAAGGAGATGGTGATCCCCTCGCTCCTGCCGGTGCTAGCTCCAGTGGTGGTCTATGGCATCATTCTGGTGATCGGCGGCCAAGTCGCCGCGTTCGCGACGCTGGGCGCCATGCTGCTCGGCAGCATAGTTACCGGCCTTTTCGTCGCCGTGTCGATGACCTCCGGCGGCGGCGCCTGGGACAATGCCAAGAAGTACATCGAAGACGGGCATCACGGCGGCAAGGGCTCGGACGCCCACAAGGCGGCGGTGACCGGCGACACCGTCGGTGATCCCTACAAGGACACCGCGGGGCCGGCGATCAACCCGATGATCAAGATCATCAACATCGTGGCTCTGCTGCTGCTCGCGATTCTCGCGCGCTGAGGAGGGCGTCAGGGGCCCTGGCCGAACGCGTCCTGCTGGTTGAACCGGCCGAGGTTGCCGAAGAACTGCTGGGTCAGCGTGAGCTCGTTGCCCCGCGTCGGCGTGGTCCGCTCGACCACGGCGATCTCGCGCGCATCGTCGGGGCCGTACCGGCTGATAGCGGCAACCAGTCCGCCGTCGTCGAAGCGGATGGCCAGCACCTGCTGATCGACCATCTCCTCGGCGAAGAACGCAAGCGTTTCGGTCCGCTTGGAGATGTAGTACCAGGTTCGCCCACCGAAGGTGGCGACGCTCGACGGCGAACCGAGGGCGGCCGCCACATCGGCTTCGCTCGATTGGCCGACGATGATCGCGGCTACCTGTTCCTCGTCCGGCACGTAACCGCGCACATCGATCGTCCGGGCACATCCGGCGACCAGGAACGCAAGCGCCACCGCGCCTGCAAGCGGGCCGAACCGGCTGGCCGGACGGCGCCCGAATCGACTAGTGTCTGGCACCGGATGCGTCCTTGCGCTGGCATTAGCTGAGCGCGGTCACGATGGCACCACGTCCGACGAGCTGTCAAATAGACTGATCATGTGGCAAAAGCTCCTGCGACCGTGGCGGCACGATCCGCTCGCCGAAACCGCGGCGGCGCTTTATCGGACCGCGGCCACCCAGGCGCGGCTGCCCGCCTTCTACGCGGCGCCCATTGGCGTGCCAGACGATGTCGACGGCCGGTTCGACCTCCTGCTGTTGCACGTTTTCCTCGTGGTTCGCCGCCTGCGCCGCGAGGGAGACGCGGGCGCGCCGCTCGCCCAGGCGTTGTGCGATGCACTGTTCGCCGATCTCGACCGCGGGCTGCGCGAGTTGGGGGTGGGCGACATGGGGCTGCGCCGACGCATGCGGGTGATGGCCCAGGCCTGGGGCGGACGTTCCGTGGCCTACGAGGACGCGCTCGCCGCCGGAACACAGGCGCTCGAGGCCACACTGGCCCGCAATCTGTACGGGCGCCAGGGGGTTACGGGCGCCGCCGCGGCGGCCCTTGCCGAGTATGTGCGCGAGGCCGACCGCGTTCTCGCCGCCCAGGATGCGCGGGCGTTGAACCTGGGGCAGGTCGCCTTCGCCCCCCTGCCGGACCCGCGATCGGCGGAAACGCCGCGTTGACCGGGCACAGGCGCCGACCTATGTTGCGAGAAGTGGCCCTCGCGGCGCCCGGGACTCCCCCATGCCGAAACGCTCACCTGAACCCGAGTTCAGCCGGATCGTTTGCGTCGATGCACTGCCAGAGGGCGAGGCTACGCTCGAGCTCGAGGCATCGGCCGCCGAGTGCGCCGCCCTGGCGTGCCGCTTCGCGCTGGAAGCCGTGGCGAGCGTGCGGGCGCAAGCCCGCCTGGTGAGCCGCCGCGGCGGGCGCGAGGTGATGGCCGAGATCGCGTTCGTGGCGGACGTGGTGCAGCTCTGCGTTATCACGCTCGATCCGGTGGCCGCGCAGGTGGAGGACCGAGTGGCGTTGCGCTTCGTGGCAACCGAGGCAGCGGACGGTGTCCTGGCGCGCGACAAAGAGCTTGTGGTCGCCTTCGACGATGATGACGTAGAGCCACTGGTGGGGGGCGTCATCGACCTGGGCGAGGTCGTCGCTGAGCACCTGGCGCTGGCTCTGGACCCCTATCCGCGCAAGCCCGGTGCCCACTTCGAGCGGGCGGGCGAGGACGACCGGGCGGGTGCGGAGAGCCCGTTCGCCGTGCTGGGGCGATTGAGGCAGGCGTAGCGCGCGGCCGTTTGCGGGAACGCGTTTGCGGCATATCCAGTTGTAGGCAGGATCGATTCATGGCCGTACCGAAGAAGAAGGTTTCCAAGTCGCAGCGCGACCAGCGCCGTTCGCACGACGCGCTGACACCGGGCGCCCACACCGAGTGCCCCAACTGCGGCGAACTCAAACGGCCCCACCACATCTGCGGGGCGTGCGGTTACTACGAGGGGCGGGAAGTCATCTCAGTCTCCGCTACCGTCTCCTGACGGCGGCCCGAGCGGAACCCAGAGCCGTGCCTGCGCCGATCACCATCGCGCTCGACGCCATGGGGGGCGACAAGGCGCCCGCCTTGGTCCTGCGGGGCGCCGAGATCGCGCGCGTGCGGTTCCCCGACGTTCATTTCATCCTGTTCGGCGACGAAGCGAAATTGCGACCGCTGATTGCCAAACGCCGCCGCTTGAAGGACCGGTGCGAGGTCCGACACGCCGAGAGCCTGATCGGCGCGACCGATCGGCCAGCGCAGGCGTTGCGCCGCGGCGGGCAGTCGAGCATGCGGCGCGCGATCGACGCCGTGGCCGAGGGCGAGGCGGGTGGCGTGGTCTCGGCCGGCAACACCGGCGCGCTCATGGCGATGGCCAAGCACGTGTTGAAGACAGTGCGTGGTATCCACCGGCCGGCGATTGCGTCGTTCTTCCCGACGCTGCGGGGCGAAAGCACCATGCTGGATCTCGGCGCCAACATTGAGTGCGACGCCGACAATCTGGTCGAGTTCGCCGTGATGGGTGCGGCGTTCGCCCATACCGCGCTCGGCATCCAGCGCCCGACCGTCGGGCTGCTCAACGTCGGCGTCGAGGAGGTCAAGGGCAACGACGCCGTCAAGCAGGCGGCGCAGATCTTGCGCCGCGCCAATCTGTCATTCGATTTCTACGGCTTCGTCGAGGGCAACGACATCGCCGCGGGCACCGTCGATGTCATCGTTACCGATGGCTTCACCGGCAATGTCGCGCTCAAGGCGGCGGAGGGAACCGCCCAGCTCTATACGAGCTTCCTGCGCGCCGCCTTCCGCCGCTCGTGGCTGTCGAAGCTCGGCTACGTACTGGCCCGGCCGGCGCTGAAGGCGCTCCGCGAGCAGGTCGATCCGCGGGTCTACAACGGCGCGATGTTCGTCGGTCTCAATGGCGTCGTGGTCAAGAGCCATGGCGGTACCGATGCCAAGGGCTTTGCCAGCGCCATCGGCGTTGCGGTCGACATGATCCGCGGCCGCTACAGTGACCTCATCGTTGCCGAATGCGAGCGGTTCAACGCTGCGAACCAGCCCCTGCCGCAGGCCGCCGCCTCCTGATGATCCGTTCGCAGATCCTCGGCTGCGGAGCGTATCTGCCGCGAAAGGTCCTGACCAACCACGATCTCTCTGCAATGGTGGATACCAGCGACGAGTGGATCGTCAGCCGCACCGGGATTCGCGAGCGCCACATCGCCGCCGACGGCGAGACGACGTCGGACCTTGCCACGCTTGCGGCGCGAGAGGCTCTGCGGGCGGCCAACCTCCCGCCGGAGGCGGTGGACCTGATCGTGGTTGCAACGGCGACGCCCGACGAGACGTTCCCGGCGACCGCGACGCTGGTCCAGGCCAAGCTTGGGATCAGCCGGGGCGCCGCGTTCGACGTGGGCGCGGTGTGCGCGGGATTTCTCTACGCCATCGCCATCGCCGACAGCCTGGTCCGAACCGGCAACGCGGGTACGGCGCTGGTGATCGGTGCCGAGACTTTCTCGCGCATCCTCGACTGGCAGGACCGCTCGACCTGCGTGTTGTTCGGCGATGGCGCCGGTGCCGTGGTCCTGCGCGCTGTAGAGAGTGCGGGCGGCCCCCACGATCGCGGCATCCTCAGCACGCACCTGCACGCCGACGGCCGCCAGCACGATTACCTGTATGTCGATGGCGGTCCTTCCTCGACCCAGACGACGGGCCATTTGCGGATGGCAGGAAAGGAAGTGTTTCGTCATGCAGTCAATAACCTATCGTCAGTTGTTGACGAGGCACTCGAAGCGAATGGCCTGACCGCCGCCGACATCGACTGGCTAGTGCCCCATCAGGCCAACCAACGCATCCTCGACGCCACCGCACGGCGGCTCGGCATCGCGCCGGAGAAGGTTGTCGTGACGATCGACCGCCACGCCAATACCTCGGCGGCCTCGGTGCCATTGGCACTGGCCGAGGCGGCGGGCGATGGGCGAATCCGCGCCGGCCACCTGGTGGTCATGGAGGCGATGGGCGGTGGTTTCACGTGGGGCGCCTGCGTCGCCCGCTGGTGATCCGTGACGCGACTTAAAGGTTAAGTGGCATCCCGTTGATATTGACGGGTTTCTGCGGTTGGTCTACGCTGCGCACGGTGAGGAGCCATGACCGGCCGAACGATTACGCGGGCACAGCTGAGCGATGCCGTCTATCAGGAGGTCGGGCTCTCGCGCAACGAGTCCGCCGATCTCGTCGAGGCGGTGCTCGCGGAGATAACCACCAGCCTGGCCGCCGGTGATGCCGTGAAGATCTCCTCGTTCGGGAGCTTCTATGTCCGCGAGAAGGGGCGGCGCATGGGGCGCAACCCGAAGACCGGCGAGGAGGTGCCCATTCTGCCGCGGCGCGTGCTGGTATTCCGGCCCTCCCACGTCCTCAAGGGCCGCATCAGCACGAGCCTGGTGAACCAGCCCCGGACCGAGACGTGAGCGAGCTTGGTGAGGGCCGGGCCACCGCTCGGCGCGGCGCGGAGAAGTCGCCGGAGGCCTTTCGCACCATCAGCGAGGTCGCGACTGAGCTCGAGGTTCCGCAGCATGTGCTGCGCTTCTGGGAGAGCAAGTTCAGCCAGGTGCGCCCGCTCAAGCGCGGCGGCGGGCGGCGCTACTATCGCCCGGAAGATGTCGAGCTCCTGCGCCGCATCCGCTCGCTCCTCTATGGCGAGGGCTACACGATCAAGGGTGTGCAGAAGGTGCTGCGCGAGAATGGCCGGCGCGGCGCGATGAGC
>VGEJ01000083.1 GCA_016869335.1 Alphaproteobacteria bacterium
GCAGCGGCACCAGCACGGCGGGCCGACCGATGACCGCGAGCTCGCTCACCGTGGACGCGCCGGCGCGCGCAATGACCAGGTGGGCCGCCGCCATCCGCTCGGGGAGATCGGCAAAGAAGGGCGCCAATTCGGCCGCGGTCCCGCACTCCCGGTACCGCGCCGCCGTCGCCGCCCTGTCCTCGGCACGGCACTGCTGGACGATGGCGAAGCGAGATCTCAGTGCCGCGGGGAGGAGCCCCATCGCCGCCGGGACGAGGCGTGCGAGCACCGCCGCACCTTGGCTGCCGCCGAAGACCAGAAGGCGCACCGGGCCGCCTTCCGTCGGCGGCTCATAGGGAACGGCGCGGAGGCGCACGACCGCCTCGCGCACCGGGTTGCCGACTACCCGCGTCTTGCCCCAGTCGCGCGCCCGCAAGCCGAGAGTCTCGCCGACCGAGAGCGCGATCGCGCCGACCAGCGGCGCGAGCAGCCGGTTGACGCGGCCGAGGACCGCGTTCTGCTCGTGGATCAGCGTCGGCACCCCCGCGCGCACGGCCGCGAGCAGCGTCGGCAGCGCGGGATAGCCGCCGAAACCGACGACTGCTGCCGGTCGCAGGCGCGTCAATGCCGCGCGCGCCTGGAACGTGCCGATCACGGTATCCAACAGCGCGCCGAGGCGCGCCAGGCCGTGCTTGCCGATCGGGGTGGCGGCGCGCACCGCCACGGTCTCAAGCCCGTCGAGCGCATCGCCATAGCCGGTACCGCGGCGGTCCGTCATGAGCACGAGCGAGCGGCCCCGCCCCTTGAGCTCGCGTGCCAGCGCCTGGGCCGGGAACACGTGGCCGCCGGTGCCACCGGCCGCGAGCACGATGCGTGCGCTCATGGCATCACCGCGCGCGCCCAGCGCACCGCCATGCCGTAGCGATGGGGCACGGCGCCGATCGCCCGGCGTCGGGTGAGTGCCAGCAGCATGCCCATGCCGAAGGCGACCGCCAGCGCCGAGGAGCCGCCGTAGCTGATGAACGGCAGGGTCATCCCCTTGGTCGGCAGCATGTCGAGGTTGACGCCGATGTTGATGAGCGCCTGCAGCCCGAACTGGACGATGAGGCCTGTGCCCGCCAGCACGATGAAGGCATCCTGCTCGGCGACGATGCGGCTCAGATTCCGCAGCACGATGAAGGCGAACAGGGCAATTATGGCGAGGCCCGCCAGCATGCCGAACTCCTCGCCCGCTACGGCGAAGACGAAATCGGCGTGGGCGTCGGGCAGCGCCGACTTGACGATTCCCTCACCCGGCCCGCGTCCGAACAGCCCCCCGGCCTGCCAGGCCTGGAGCGCGGTGTGGACCTGATAGTTGTCGCCGCTGGCGGGGTCGAGGAAGCGGTCGATGCGGCTGGTGACGTGCGGCAGCGCCGCGTACGCCAGCACGCCGCCGCCGATGGCCAGTCCTGCGGCGGCCAGGATCCAGCGCTGCGGCAGCCCGGCGACGAAGAGCTGAACCAGAAACACCGCGGCGACGGCCACCGCCATGCCTACGTCGGGCTGCGCCGCCAGCGTCCCGAGCAGTGCGACCAGCGGCAGCCCGAGCGCGACTCCGCAATAAGCGTGCCGCTCGCGCCAGCGCACCAGCGCCCAAGCGCAGAACACGGCAAACGCCGGTTTCACGAATTCCGAGGGTTGCAGGAGCCAACTGCCGAGCGCCACCCAACGCCGCGCCCCCTTGACCTCGGCGCCCGCCACCAGGGTCAGCGCCAGCAGGACAAAGCCGATCATCAAAACCACACCCGCAAGGCGCCGGACGCCCGTGACGCTGCCGAGCGAGACCATGAACATCAGCGCCGCGGCCGCCGCCAGAAAGACGATCTGGCGCGCGACGAAGTGATAGCTCGGCACATCGATCCGCTCGGCCACCGCAGGGCTCGCCGCCATGATGAGAATCGCACCGATGCCCATGAGGCCGAGCAGCGCGCCCAGCGTCCAGTGGTCGACCGTCCACCACCAGCGGCTGATCGCACTGGCATCGGTCCGGCTGAGCCGGCCCGGCTCTACGCTGGCGCACGCCATCACGCGGGCACCGCACGATCCGGCGCGTGCGCGAGCGCCGCGGCCATGCCCGCAAAGGCGGCGCCGCGCGCCTCGAAGTTCGGCCACTGATCGAACGAGGCGCAGGCCGGCGACAGCAGGACGACGGCCTCCGCGCCGGTTCGGCGCGCCGCCCTGTAGGCGGCATCGACGGCGGTCTGCAGCTCGCCTGCCACGGTGCACGGCACCTTGCCCGCCAGCGCCTCGGCAAAGGCGGGCGCGGCCTCCCCGATCAGGAAGGCCTGGCGCACGTGATCGAGATAGGGCGCGCACGCCGCCAGACCGCCCGCCTTGGGCCGCCCGCCGACAATCCAGTAGACCTCGCGAAAACACGCCAACGCGCGCGCAGCGGACTCGCCGTTTGTCGCCTTGCTGTCGTTGACGAAGCGAATGCCGTCGATGACCGCGACCTCCTGCAACCGGTGCGCGAGCCCGGGAAAGCTCGCGAGTCCCGCCGCCACCGTTTCGAGCGGGACGCCGAGCGCGCGCACCGCCGCCAGCGCCGCGGCCGCGTTCTGCATATTGTGTTCGCCTCTCAGAGCGGGCGCAACATGTAGATCAGCGATAGCGCGGGCGGCCTCACCCTCCGTCGCATAGAGCAGCCCCTCGCGCGCGAAGATCCCAGGCTCGCCGGGTGGCAGCGGACCGCGGGCCGAAATGGCGATCACGGCTGGGCCGCCTTGGGTCGCCAGCGCTTCGCGCACGCCCCGCGAATCGGCATCGTCGATGCCGACGATGGCCGTGCCGCAGCCGCGAAAGATGGCACGCTTGGCGGCAACGTAGCCGGCCATACCGCCGTGGCGATCGAGATGGTCGGGCGTCAGGTTGAGCAGCACGGCAACGTCACAGAGGAGGCTTTGGGTCAGATCGAGCTGGTAGGAGCTCAGCTCGAGCACATAGACGCCACTGGCATCGAGCGGCGGCAGGTCGAGGACGGGGATGCCCAGGTTGCCCCCTACCGCCACCGGCAGGCCCGCGGCGGCGAGCAGATGGCCGATCAGGGCGGTCGTGGTCGACTTGCCGTTGGTGCCCGTCACGCCAGCGATCCGGGCGACGGGACGCGTGCGCGCGAACAGCTCCAGATCGCCGAACACCGGGACGGCGTGGGCGCGGGCCCGCGCCACCACCCCGTGAGGCTGCGGGTGAGTGAGCGGAATGCCGGGGCTCAGCACCACCGCGGCGAGGCGCGACCAGTCGAACGTGGCCGGCTCGACCACCATCAGGCCAGCCGCGTGCGCCGCCGCGCGGGCGGCCGCGGCGTCGTCCCACGCCCACACCTCGGCACCCCCCGCCGCAAGCGACCGCGCCGCGGAGATGCCGCTCTTGGCGAGCCCGACCACCGCCATGGCGCGCCCCGCGAATGCGGCTACCGGGATCACCGCCTCACCTCAGCTTCAATGTCGAGAGGCCGACCAGCGCCAGCACCACGGCGATGATCCAGAAGCGGATTACGACGGTCGACTCCGCCCAACCCTTCTGCTCGTAGTGGTGGTGGAGCGGCGCCATGCGGAATACCCGCCGCCCGGTGAGGCGGAACGAGAGCACCTGGGCGATCACCGAGATCGTCTCCAGGACGAACAGGCCGCCGACGATCGCCAGCACGATCTCGTGCTTGGTGATGACGCTGACGACGCCGAGCGCGCCGCCGATGGCCAGGCTTCCGGTGTCGCCCATGAACACCATCGCCGGCGGTGCGTTGAACCACAGGAAGCCAAGGCCCGCCCCGACCAGGGCGCCACAGAACACCGACAGCTCACCAGCTCCCGGCACGTGGTGAAGCTGTAGGTAGTCGGCGAACACGGCGTTGCCGACCAGGTAGGCGATGAGCGTGAAGGTTGCGGCCGCGATCATCACCGGACCAATTGCCAACCCGTCGAGGCCGTCGGTCAGGTTCACCGCGTTCGACGCCCCGACCACGACCAGCGCTGCCATCGGTACGAAGAACCAGCCCAGCGCGAGCACGATATCCTTGAAGACCGGGAGAGCGAGGCCGTCCGCGAGCGGCGGCGGCAGCTCCTGCATCACCAACAGGGCGGCGAGCGCCGCGATCGCGATCTCGATCGCCAGCTTCGCCCGACCGGGCAGGCCGCGATGATGGGCGCGTATCACCTTGAGGTAGTCATCGGTGAAGCCGACGACGCCGAACCCGAACGTGACAAGGAGCGCAACCCAAACGAACCGGTTCGTGAGGTCGGCCCACAGGAGCGTGCCCGAGCCGATGCCGAGCAGGATGAGGAAGCCACCCATGGTCGGGGTGCCCTGCTTGGTGGCCAGATGGCGGGCGGGTCCATCATCGCGGATCGGCTGCCCGCTCGCCTGGTGGCGGCGCAGCCAGCCAATCACCGGCGTCCCGAACACGAAGCAGAGCACGAGCGCGGTGACGACCGCCGCCCCAGTCCGGAACGTCAGGTAGCGGAACAGATTGAGCGGTCCGAACTGATCGGCGAGCGGGACCAGAAGATGGAACAGCATCGGCTCACCCGACCGCTGCTACGACCGGGCGATCGCGTGCCACCTTCAGGGCCTCGACGATCATGCCCATGCGGCTGCCCAGCGATCCCTTGACCATGACCACGTCGCCGGCGCGAACCGCATCGATGACGAGCGGCACGAGCGCCTTCGATTCGGCGGCGTGGTGGCCGCGCAGCCGAGTTGGCAGCGCCTCGAACAGACGCACCATGTGCGGGCCCGCAGCGAATACCATGTCGGCGCGGGCCGTCACGACGTCGGGCGCCAAGGCAGCGTGCAAGCGATCGGACCGCGGGCCAAGTTCACGCATGTCGCCGAGCACGGCGATGCGCAGGCCGCCGGCCCCCGGTTCGGCCGCCGCCAGCAGTTGGAGCGCCGCGCGCATCGACACCGGGCTCGCGTTGTAGCTCTCGTCGATCAGCTCGAAGCTGCCGTCCGGGAGGTGGATCGTGTGGCGTTCGCCGCGGCCCTTTGGCGGCCGCAGCGCCGCCAGCGCGCGCGCCGCGACCTCAGGGTCGGCCCCGATCAGGCGCGCGACCGCCAGCACGGCGAGGCTGTTGATCACCCAATGGCGACCGGGGGCGCCGATTCGATACAACAGCGCCTGCCCGCCGATTTCGGCCGTGACGCAGCTGCGGTCAGGGTGGAGCGTGCAGCCGCTGAGCCGCGCCCACGCCGCGCGCGCCTCGCCAAAGCCGTAAATGTGCGTCAGGCCCCGGCGCCGCGCCGCCTCGGCCAGGCGCTCGAAGTAGGGGTTGTCCTGGTTGAGCACGGCGATCCCGGCGGCGGTCATGCCGGCGAATATCTCGGCCTTGGCATCGGCGATCGCGGCCACCGACGAAAAGAATTCGAGGTGCGCCGGTTCCACCGTCGTGATCACGGCGATGTGCGGGCGCACCTGACGGGACAGGGCGCCGATCTCGCCTGGGTGGTTCATGCCGAGCTCGAAGATCCCGTACGTCGTGTCGGCGGGCATGCGCGCCAGGCTCAGCGGCACGCCCCACTGATTATTGAAGCTGGCGGCGCTGGCGTGGGTCGGCCCCTGGCCCTCGAGCGCGCGCCGCAGCGCCTCCTTGGTGCCGGTCTTGCCGACGCTCCCGGTGATGCCGATGACGGTGGCGGCGGAGCGGGCCCGGGCGGCGGCGGCGAGCTGCTCGAGCGCTACCTGGGTGTCGGCTACCGCGATCAGCGGCGCCTCGTCCGCCACCCCGGTCGGCTGGCGTGACACGAGGGCAGCCACGGCCCCGGCCGTGAGTGCCGCCGCGACGAAGTCGTGGCCGTCGTGGGTCGGACCGCGCAGCGCGACGAACAAGTCGCCCGGATCCACGGTGCGGCTGTCGATCGACACGCCGCCACAGGTGCCGCCGAACCGACCGCGTCCGCCGGTCGCGGCCAGTATGTCTTGAGCGGTCCACAACACGCTCATGCGCTGCGCCCGCCGCGCGTGGTCAGGGCGGCCAGGGCGATGGCGGCGTCGTCGAACGGCCTGACCTCGAGGCCGACGATCTGCCCCTGTTCATGACCCTTGCCGGCGATGAGCAGCCCATCGCCCGCGCCGAGCGCCGCCACCGCCTCCCCTATCGCCAGGGCGCGATCCCCTATCTCGCGCGCGCCGGGGCAGCCGGCGAGGATGGCGCGCCGGATCGCGGCCGGCTCTTCGCTCCGCGGATTGTCATCCGTCACGATGACACGGTCGGCCGCCGCCGCCGCGACGCGACCCATCTCGGGCCGCTTGCCACGGTCGCGATCGCCACCGCAGCCGAACACCACCGCGAGAGTGCCGCCCACGTGGGGCCGGAGCGTAGCCAACACCTGCGCCAGCGCGTCGGGCGTGTGCGCGTAGTCGACATACACCGGCGCGTCCGCTCCGCTCCAGCCGACCAACTGCAGCCGGCCGCGTGCGCCGCGCAGCGTTGCCAGTCCCTCGATCAGCGGGTCGAGCGGGCTGCCCGACGCGAGCGCGAGGCCCAGCGCGCAGAGCGCGTTGCTGGCCTGGAAGCTGCCGGCCAGTGGCAGCGCGATGAGATGACGCTCGCCGAGGAGATCGAGGGTGAGCCGCTGCCCGCGGGCGTCGGGCGTCTGCGCCACGAGCCGCAGGTCCCGCCCGTTGCGACCGTAGCTCAGCACGCGATGGCCGTGCCGCCGGGAAACCGCGACCAGGGCCTCGCCCTCGGGGTCGTCGGCGTTGAGCACCGCCACCCCCTGACGCATCACGTCCACGAACAGGCGGCGCTTGGCCGCACCATAGGCGGCGGCGTCCGCATGGTAGTCGAGGTGGTCGCGGCTCAGGTTGGTGAACCCGGCGGCGACAAGGCGCATGCCGTCGAGGCGGTGCTGGTCGAGCCCGTGGCTCGAGGCCTCGATGGCGAGGTGGTCGATGCCGCGGTGGGCCAGGTCGGCCAGCAGGCGATGCAGTGTAACCGGGTCGGGCGTGGTGTGACCGAGCGGCAGCGTGAAGTCACGCGCCTCGATGCCCAGCGTCCCAAAGCTCGCGGCGCACGCGCCGAGACCGGCCCACAGCTGGCGCGTGAAGGTGACGACTGAGGTCTTGCCGTTGGTGCCGGTCACGGCAACGGCGGTCGCCGGCTGGTCGGGATAGAAACGGGCGGCGAGGCGGGCCAGACGGCGGCGCGGGTTGTCATCCTCGATGACGCGAACGGTGCGATCGGCGACCGGCGTGCCGGGGCGCGCGAGCACAGCGACCGCCCCGCGTCCGATCGCCTCGGCGATGAAGGCGGCGCCGTCGTTGCGGCTGCCGCTCAGCGCGGCGAAGAGGAAGCCGGGCCGCACCTCGCGGCTGTCGGCGGCGAGGCCGCGGACGTCGATCGCGGCCGCATCGCCGTTGCCGCCGATCAACTCAGAAAGACGCAAGCGTCGCCTCCACCGGCGGGAATCCCTCGATCATCATCTCGCGCCGCACGGCGCTCGCACCCTCGTCGACCGGAGCGATGCCGAGCAGCGGCCCGATCCGCGCGACGACGCTGCCGACCACGGGCGCCGCCGTCCACCCGCCGGAGGCGAAGCCGTGGGTCTCCTTGGTACCCTTGGGCTCGTCGATCATGACCAGCACGACGTAGCGCGGCGCGTCCATCGGGAAGGCGGCGACGAAGGAGGAGAGGAGTGCCTTGCGGTTGTAGCGCCGACCCGACACCTTCTCGGCCGTTCCCGTCTTGCCGCCGACGAGGTAGCCTGCAGCCGCCCCGAGCCGCCCGGTGCCGTCCAGGACCACGAGGCGGAGGAGCTTGCGCATGACGGCGGAGGTGGCTTCGGAGATGACACGAGGCGCCGTCGCCGCGCGCCCGGCACTGCCCTTGCGCAGGGTCGGCGATACCAGAATGCCGCCGTTGACCAGGGCCGCCACCCCGCTCGCGAGCTGCAACGGGCTCACCGCAATGCCGTGACCAAAAGCCACCGTCATCGTGTTGATGTCGCGCCACGTGCGGGGCCACAGCGGGGTGCCGACCTCGGCGAGTTCGATACTCGGCTGGCTGAGCATGCCGATATGGGTCAGGAACTCCTTCTGGCGCTGGCCGCCGACCTGCAGCGCCATCTTTGCTGCGCCGATGTTCGAGGAGTAGATGAAGATCTCGGGGACGCTGAGCCAGCGGCTCTTGGGGTGATCGTCGTGGATGACGTAGCGCGCGACCCGGATCGGCGAGGAGGCGTCGTAGCCGCCCTGCAGATCGACCGTCCCCGCCTCCAGCGCCATCGCCGTCGTGAACGTCTTGAAGGTCGAGCCCATCTCGTAGATGCCGAGGGTGACGCGGTTGAAGCGGGCGTCGTCAGCAGCGCCGGCGGGGTGGTTGGGGTCGAAATCCGGCAGCGACACAAGCGCCAGCACTTCGCCGGTCGCCACGTCGAGCACCAGGCCCGCCGCCCCCACCGCCCGGAAGCGCGCGACCGCGGCCTCGAGCGCGCCGCGCAGGATGTGCTGGATGCGGACATCGAGCGTCAGCGCCACCGGTGTGCCGGGCACCCGCTCGCGCTCGGTCAGCTCGGCATCCAGTGCCTTCTCGACGCCGGCCAATCCATGGTCGTCGACGCCCGCGAAACCAACCACGTGCGCGGTCAGTACGCCCTGGGGGTAGATCCGCCGATACTCGTCCTGAAAGCCGACGCCCGGTAACCCCAGGCGGAGGATGGCGGCCTTCTGCAGCGGCGTGAGGTTGCGCTTGAGCCACACGAAGGTTCGACCGGATCGCAGTTTGCGGACCACCTCCGCCTCGTCGAGGTCGGGCAGCACGGCGACGAGGCCGCGCGCCGCCTCCTCGGGATCGAGGACCAGCGGTGGATTGGCGAACACCGATGCGGTGCGCAGGCTTGTGGCGAGCAGCACGCCGTTGCGATCGACGACATCGGCGCGCCCCGCCCCTGGCCCCGCCTGGTCGCCGCTCGCTATCCCAGTGCCGCTGTCCCGGGGCCAGGCCAGCTCGACCAGGCGCAGCGCGAGTGCCAGGAAGCAAAGACAGAACACGCCCGCTACCACAGCTAGGCGGCCACGAGCGCGCGACACGCCGACGACG
>VGEJ01000084.1:0-2500 GCA_016869335.1 Alphaproteobacteria bacterium
CTTGCCGAGGTGACGGGCAAGCGCGGGCGGGCGCTCTTTCGCCCGCTCCGCCTCGCCCTCACCGGGCGCGAGGACGGGCCCGAGATGCGGACGCTCCTGCCGCTGATCGAGGAGGAGCGCGTGCGCGCCCGCCTCGCCGGGCGGCGCGGCTGACGACCGCCTCAGGAGGTGCCCCGTACCGGCGAATCGGCTAAGTGTAGGCTGATATGAGCCTCGTGCTCTACAACACCGCGACGCGGCGGAAGGAGCCGTTCGTTCCGTTCGTCCCCGGTCGTGTCGGCATGTACGTGTGCGGGCCGACGGTCTACGACTACGCGCACCTCGGCAACGCCCGGCCGGTCGTGGTGTTCGACGTGCTCTACCGGCTTCTGAAGCGCACGTACGCCAACGTCACGTATGTGCGCAACATCACCGACGTCGACGACAAGATTAACGCCGCCGCGACGGCGCGGGGCGAGCCGATCGCGGCGATCACCGCGCGCACGATCGCGGCCTTCCACGAGGACATGGCGGCGCTCAACGCGCTGCCCCCCGATGTCGAGCCGCGCGCCACGCAACACATCGCGGAGATGATCGCGATGATCGAGCGGCTGGTCGCCTCCGGCCACGCCTATGTCGCGGAGGGGCACGTGCTGTTCCATGTCCCCTCGCTGCCGACCTACGGCGCGCTCTCGGGCCGCGACCGCCGCGCGATGGTCGCGGGCGCCCGCGTCGAGGTCGCGCCGTTCAAACGCGATCCGGCCGATTTCGTGCTGTGGAAGCCCTCGTCCCTGGACCTGCCGGGCTGGGAGAGCCCGTGGGGGCGCGGTCGGCCCGGCTGGCATATCGAGTGTTCGGCGATGAGCGAGGCGCACCTTGGGATCACGTTCGATATCCATGGTGGCGGGCGCGACCTGATCTTCCCGCATCACGAGAATGAGGTCGCGCAGAGCACGTGCGTCCACGGCGGCGCCCCGCTCGTGCGCTACTGGCTGCACAACGGCTTCGTCACCGTGGAGGGCGAGAAGATGGCGAAGTCGGTCGGCAACATCGTCACCGTGCGCGCCCTGCTCGGGGAGTTTCGTGGCGAGGCCATTCGGCTCGCGCTCTTGTCCACGCACTACCGCCAGCCGCTCGACTTCACGCGCGAGGGTCTGCGCGAGGCCGAGCGCACCCTCGACCGCTGGTACCGGCTCGTCGGCCCGCGCCGCGCGCCAGGCGGTCGCGTGGCGGATGGCGTGCTGGCGGCGCTCGATGACGATCTCAACACGCCGCTGGCCGTCGCCGAGCTGCACAAGCTCGAGGAGCCCGCCGCCCTGCGCGGCGCGGGTGATCTACTCGGGTTGCTGCAGCAGGACCGCGACGCCTGGTTCCACAGCACTCCACGACAGAGTTTTTCGACCACCGGCATCGCCTCAGCAGAAGCGGTTGGACATCCGGGCGCATATCAGACGGGTGCACCAGATCAGGATTACTTCGCCGAGGGCACGTCCATGGCAGGGTCGCTTTCCGAAAGTGTAATCAACGAGCGCATTCAACAACGCGAGACGGCCCGAAAGGCCCGCGATTACACCACCTCGGATAGCATCCGTGCCCAGCTTCTGGCGCGGGGCATCGTGCTCGAGGATGGGCCGCAGGGCACGACCTGGCGGCGCGCCACCTGAAGACACCGTGATGGCCGGCACCGACCGCACCCGGCCCCAGACGCTCGGCGGGCCAGCGATCATCCTGGTCGACCCCCAGCTCGGCGAGAACATCGGCTTCACCGCGCGCGCGATGCTGAACTGCGGCCTGAGCGAGCTCCGCCTGGTGCGCCCGCGCGATGGCTGGCCCAACGCCAAGGCTCGGTCCACCGCGTCCGGAGCTGATGCCGTGCTCGGCGGCGCCCGCCTGTTCGAGACGACGAGCGAGGCGGTTGCCGATCTTGGCTACGTACTGGCGACCACGGCGCGGCAGCGCGACATGGAGAAGATCGTGCTGACGCCGGCCGCGGCGGCGGCCGAGCTCCGCGATTGCGCCGCGCGGGGCACCGCCACGGGTGTCCTCTTCGGGGCCGAGCGCGCCGGCCTCGACAACGAGGACGTGACGCTCGCCGATGCCGTGCTCCAGGTGCCGCTGAACCCGGCCTACGCCTCGCTCAGCCTGCCGCAGGCCGTGCTGCTCGTGGCGCATGCGTACTTCATCGCGGGCGATGCCACCCCGGGGCGGCGGCGCACGAGCCGGCGCAACGCCGAGCCGGCCGAGCGCGCCGCCCTGATGAGCCTGTTCGGCCACCTCGAAGGCGAGCTCGATGCCGCCGGGTTCTTCGCGGTCCCCGGTGGCCGGCCGGTGACGGTGCGCAACCTCCGCAACATCTTCACCCGCACCGGTCTGACCACGCACGAGATCGGCATGCTGCGGGGCATCATCAGCGCCCTCGGCCGCCGCGGCGGCGGCTGAGCGCGGCCCTTGGTTTGACACCCGGGGGGCGGGGGGCTATAAGGCGCCGCTTCGTTAACCGACAGGGCGGCCGGCGCATGTC
>VGEJ01000085.1 GCA_016869335.1 Alphaproteobacteria bacterium
GAGCGGGCCGCGATCGGCGGGCGCGGCCGGTTCCGCGGGCGGGGCGAGCAACTCGAGCGGCACCTCGACCGCGTCGGGTTCCTGGCCCCTGGCGGGCGGCGACAGAGCAAGCGCGGCGGCAATGGCGAGACCGGCGACGCTACTCCGCAAAACGGTCATTCGGAATGACCCTTTCCACGCGCGCGGTCGGCGGTGGAATGTCGAACGCGGCGAGGAACACGCCGCCTGCGAGGACGACGACCACGAGTACGACCACCACCACGACGGCGATTCGCGACATGAGCGGCGTGACGGCTCCTGGCCACGGGTCGAGAGAGCGCTCGCGGCCGGCTTGTGCTAAGCTTAGCCTGCTTGAGCGATGAGGACACTGTATCGACGGGCTCGCCCCGTTTCAACGACGTGCAACCCGGCGATCCCGCAGCGACGAACCCAACCCCGACGGCGCGCTCGACCGTCGTCCTCGTCGGACTCATGGGCGCCGGCAAGTCAAGCGTCGGGCGCCGGCTGGCCGTGCGCCTCGGACTGCCCTTCATTGACGCCGACGAGGAGATCGAGAAGTCGGCGGGCATGACGATCCCCGAGATCTTCGCGCGCCACGGCGAGGCGGCGTTTCGCGACGGCGAACGGCGTATCATTGCACGGCTTCTGGAGGGCTCAGCGCACGTACTGGCCACCGGCGGCGGCGCGTTCATCGACCCGGTGACCCGCGCCCGCATTCGGGCTGCAGCGGTCACGGTGTGGCTGCGTGCCGACCTCGCGGCGTTGCTGCGCCGCGTCAAACGGCGCACCGACCGCCCACTGCTGCAGCAGGGCGAACCGGCGACGGTGATGGCGGAACTCATGGCGCGGCGCTACCCGATCTACGCCGAGGCCGATATCACCGTAGACACCGATGACGCGGCGCAGGAGGTTATCGTTGCCGAGATCTGCCGCCAGCTCGAGGCGCGCGCGGCGCTGGCGGGCGCAGCCGGGGCGTGAGTGGCGTGGACACGATCCGCTTGGCGCTGCCAGGCCGCGGCTATGACACCGTCATCGGCTATGGCCTGCTCGACGAGGCGGCGCGCTGGCTTGGGCCACTCTTACCACGCCGGCGCGCCATCGCGATCTGCGATGACACCGTCGCCCGCCTGCACCTGTCGCGGCTTCAGAACGGCCTGGCCCGGGCGGGCATCGCCGTGGAGAACGTCACGCTCCCACCCGGCGAGGGGAGCAAGGATTTCGCGCACCTCGAACGGGTGATCGACCGCCTGCTGGACTTGCAGGTGGCGCGCGACGACGTCGTGGTGGCGCTCGGCGGCGGCGTCATTGGCGACCTGGCCGGCTTTGCCGCAAGCATCCTGCGGCGTGGCATCGGCATCGTCCAGATTCCGACGACGCTGCTCGCGCAGGTCGACAGCGCGGTCGGCGGCAAGACCGGGATCAACACGCGGCACGGCAAGAACCTGGTCGGCACGATCCACCAGCCGGTGTGCGTCCTCGTCGACCTTGCCACCCTCGCCACGCTGCCTCTGCGCCAGCGCCGTGCCGGCTATGCCGAGATCGTGAAGTACGGTGCGCTCGGCGATGCCGCCTTCTTCGCGTGGCTCGAAGACGCTGGGTCACGGGTCATCGCCGGCGCCCCGGATTTGTTGCAGCACGCCGTCACCACCAGCATCCGCGCGAAGGCGGGCATCGTCATGGCGGACGAGCGTGAGACGGGCGAGCGCGCGCTGCTGAACCTCGGCCACACCTTCGGCCACGCGTTCGAGGCGGCGGCGGGCTACGACGGCCGGCTCCTGCATGGCGAGGCGGTCTCGGCCGGCATGGTGGCGGCGTTCGCGCTCTCGGCGGCGCTCGGGCTATGTCCGGCGGGCGATGTAGCCCGGCTCCGCACCCACCTCGCCGCGGTCGGGCTGCCGACCGACCTGGCGGCGGTCGCCGGCGCGGGGTGGAGCCCCGAGGCGCTGCTCGGCCACATGGCGCAGGACAAGAAGGTCAAGGACGGCGCCCTGCGCTTTGTCCTGGCGCGGGGCATCGGCCGGGCCTTCGTCAGCGCCGCGGTGCCGGCGGCGGCGGTCAGGGCCGCACTGGCCGCGACCCTCGAGCGCGCCCCTTAGATAGTACGCCCCGATGGATCACGCGGTCCTCGTGACGATTGCTGCGGTGGTGGCCCTCCTCCTGTTGTCGGCGTTCTTTTCCGGCGCCGAGACGGCGGTGACCGCGGCCTCGCGCGCCCGCCTCCTGCAGCTCGAGCACAGCGGCAGCGCCGCAGCTGCCATCGTCAATCGTCTCCTCATGCGGCGCGAGCGACTAATTGGCGCGGTGTTGCTCGGCAACAACCTCGTCAACATCCTGGCCTCGTCCCTGGCCACCAGCCTCCTGATCAGCCTGTTCGGCGATGCCGGCGTGGTTTACGCGACCGTCCTGATGACCGCATTCATCGTCATCTTCTCGGAGATCCTGCCAAAGACCTACGCGATCCATCGCGCCGATCGCGTGGCGCTCGCGGTGGCCCCGGGTCTGCGCATCGTCGTCGCCGTCCTGGCACCGGTGACCGAGACGGTTCTGTTGGTGGTCCGGTTCGCGCTCCGGCTTGCCGGCGCGGGGCGAGGCATTCACGCTCATTTGGTAAGCTCGGCGGACGAGCTCCGCGGCACCATCGCCCTGCAGACGCGCGAGGGCCGCCTCGTCAAGCAGGAGCGGGACATGCTGGGCAGCATCCTCGACCTCGCCGAGGTGCGGCTCTCCGAGGTCATGGTGCACCGCACCGAGATGTACATGATCGACATCGAACAGGGACGTTCGCAGATCGTGGAGCTGGTGCTGCAAAGCCCGCACAGCCGCATTCCCGTATGGCGCGGCGATCCCGAGAACATCGTCGGCGTCTTGAACTCCAAGGACGTGCTGCACGCCCTCGCCGGCAGCGGCGGCACTGCCGCGGCGCTGGATGTCGCGGCCCTGGCGACCGAACCGTGGTTCGTACCGGAGACGACGACGCTGCGCGAGCAGCTCGGCGCGTTCCGCCGGGAGCGCCGCCACCTCGCCCTCGTCGTCGATGAGTACGGCGCGCTGATGGGCCTCGTTACCGTGGCCGACATTCTCGAGGAGATCGTCGGCGAGCTCGCCGATGAGCGCGAGCCCCAGCCGCCTTCGGTGCGGGCCGAGCCGGGCGGCAGCTATGTGGTCGATGGCGCGATGACCATCCGCGACCTCAACCGGCAGTTCGACTGGGCGCTGCCCGATGAGGAAGCCTCAACCATCGCCGGCTTGATCCTGCACGAGGCGCGCATCATCCCTGAGCGCGGCCAGGTCTTCCGCTTCCACGGCTTCGAGTTCGAGATCCTGCGCCGGGCGCGCAACCGCATCCGGACGCTGCGCATCAGACCGCCGCGCGCCGGCCCGAGCGCCGCCAGCCACTGAACCCGCGCGCATGATCGCGGAGCTGATCGCGGTGATCGCGCCGATCTTCGTCTGCGCTGGGATCGGCTTGGCGTGGGCGCGGTTCGGCCCCGCCTACGACACGGCATTCGTCACCACGCTGGTGATCAACGTCGGCACCCCGTGCCTCGTGTTCGCGACGCTCACGGGGCTCGAGGTCAGCCCGCTGGCGTTCGCCGAGATCGGACTGTTCGCGCTCGGCGCGCTAGCCTGCTTCGCGCTGTTCGGCGCCGCCGTCCTGCGGCTTGCCGGACTTCCCTTTCACACCTACCTGCCGGCGCTGATGTTCGGCAACATCGGCAATATGGGCTTGCCGCTGGCGCTGTTCGCGTTCGGCGAGCCCGGCCTCGGCCTTGCCATCGCCTACTTCACGGTCAGCGCGGTTGCCAACTTCACGATCGGCAACTGGCTGTCCGCCGGCGTGCTGTCGCCGCGCACGGCGTTGAACACGCCCCTCATGTATGCCGTGGCGCTGTCGGTGGCGGTCATGCTGATCGGCCTGCCGGTGCCGCGCTGGATCGACAACACCGTCCATCTGCTCGGCGACCTGACCATCCCGCTGATGCTGATTACGCTCGGGGTGTCACTGGCGCAACTGCGCGTTGTCGGCCTGTGGCGAGCGAGCGCGCTCTCCCTCCTTCGTCTGGCGATGGGCTTCGCCGTCGGCTACGCGATCGCCGAGGGCTTCGCGCTCGAGGGCGCGATGCGCGGCGTTCTTATTCTCATGTCGTCCATGCCGGTGGCGGTGTTCAACTACCTGTTCGCCGCGCGCAACAAACGCGATGCCGGCGAGGTGGCCGGCATGGTGCTGGTCTCGACGCTTGTTTCGTTCGCGACCTTGCCGCTCCTCCTGGTGGTCGTTCTCTGACTGCCGAGAGGCGCACGGCACAGGGATGGGAAATCCGACATTGCCGCTGGCGGCGGGCGCACCCATAATCGCGCCATGCATCGAGCTACCCATGCCGTTGCCGCCGAGCCATCCTTGCGGCGGTGCGACCATTTCGGTTGCGACAACGCGGGCGAGTACCGCGCACCACGGTCGCGCGATGATATGTACACCTACTACTGGTTATGTCTTGACCATATTCGTGCGTACAATCGTTCCTGGGATTTCTTCGCGGGCATGAGCCAGCGCGACATCGAGGCGTACCAGCAGAGCGTGGCCACCTGGCATCGGCCGACGTGGCGGATGAGTCTCGGGGCGCATGCCTGGCGCCGCACGATGGACACCGTCGCGCGCTTCCGGGACGGCGGCGGCGGTGAAGGAGCGGGACGCGAGGTCCGGCGCGCGATCCCGGCCGAGGAGCGTCGCGCTTTGGCGACGCTGGACCTTGATCCAGGCGTCACCCTGGCCGGTATCAAAAGCCGCTACAAGGTGCTGGTGAAGCGCCACCATCCGGATGCCAACGGCGGCAGCCGCGAATCCGAGGAGCAGTTCAAGTCCATCAACCAGGCTTACACGTTCCTGGTAGGCTGCGGGCACTACTAGGCCCGTCGCGCTTGCCGCAACAGTTCTGGAACCCGTTTCATGACCACATCCGTGACTCCGGCGCCTCAGGCCGCCGACCTGCCTGACATCCGCATCTCCGTCCGCCAGGTCTTCGGTATCGACAGCGACCTGCAGGTTCCGGCGTTCTCGCGACCGCGCGAACTGGTGCCCGACGTCGATGACGCCTACCGGTTCGATCGCAATACCACGCTCGCGATCCTCGCCGGCTTCGCCTACGGGCGCCGCGTCATCATCCAGGGTTACCACGGCACCGGGAAGTCAACCCACATCGAGCAAGTGGCGGCGCGGCTCAACTGGCCCTGTATCCGGGTCAACCTAGACAGCCACGTGAGCCGTATCGATCTCATCGGCAAGGACGCGATCGTGATCCGAAACGGCCAGCAGATCACCGAGTTCCGCGAGGGCATCGTGCCTTGGGCGCTGCAGAACCCGACGGCGCTGGTGTTCGATGAGTACGACGTCGGCCGGCCCGACGTGATGTTCGTGATCCAGCGCGTGCTCGAGGCCGAGGGCAAGCTCACCCTTTTGGATCAGAACAAGGTGATCCGGCCCCACCCGGCGTTTCGCCTGTTCGCCACCACCAACACGGTCGGGCTGGGCGACACCACCGGCCTCTATCACGGCACCCAACAGCTCAATCAGGGCCAGATGGACCGCTGGAACATCGTCGCGACACTGAACTACCTGCCGCACGATGAGGAGGTGGCGATTGTCCTTGCCAAGGCGCCGAGCTATGACACCAAGGTCGGCCGCAAGACCGTCAATGCCATGGTCGAGCTTGCCAACCTGACGCGGCAGGCGTTCATGAACGGCGACCTCTCGAGCGTGATGTCGCCCCGCACCGTCATCACCTGGGCACAGAATGCCGACATTTTCAGCGACCTGGGATTCGCCTTCCGCGTCACCTTCGTCAACAAGTGCGATGAGTACGAGCGTGCGGCGCTGGCCGAGATGTATCAGCGCTGCCTGGGCGAGGAGTTGTCGGAGGCCGCGGCGAACCTCAAGGTGATGTAGGTGCCGCCGGCCGAGACCCCGCTGGAGGTCTTCAAGCGGGCGCTGATGGCGGCAGCAAAGGCGCTGGCGCGCAACCGGGACCTCACGATCAGCTTCGGCGCGGACATGCCGACGCTGCAAGGGACACGGGCGCGACTGCCGCTGCCGGCACGCGAGCTCCCGCGACGCGATGTGTCGCGGGTACGCGGCGCCGCGGATGCGTTCTCGCTCCGGCTGCGGCTCCACGACCGTAGGATCCACGCCGCCCACATGCCGAATGGTGGGCCGGCGCGGGCGGTCTACGACGCGGTCGAGCAGGCCCGCATCGAAGCGATCGGCGCCACTCGAATGGCCGGCGTCGCCCAGAACCTCGACGCCGCGGCCGAGGACTACTGCACTCGGCGTGGCTTTGCCCGCGTGCAGAACGTGAGCGACGCTCCGGTGGCGGACGCCGTGCGCTTCCTGCTGCGCGAGCGCCTGACCGGAGCCCCCCCGCCCAAGGCGGCGCGAACCATGGTCGACCTGTGGCGGAGGTTGATTCAGGAGCGGGCGGGCGCCGACCTCGACGCCCTGGCCGGGGTGATGGCCGATCAACGCGCGTTCGCGCGCCTCGCCCGACGGCTCATCGCTGATCTCGACTTGTGGGAGGAAGAGGCCGAGAACCCCGAACTCGAGGCCGGCGAGCAGGAGGACGAGGAGAACGAGCAGGACGGCGAGGGCGAGAACAAGGACGGCTCGCGAGCAGGGAGCGAGTCGGGAGCGGCCGACGAGCAGGAACTGACCGAGGCCGCGCGCGATCAGGACGCCGCCGTGCAGGAAGCGGCCGCGGCCGATCAGCAGCCACGCGGTGCGGGCGAGGAAGAGCCGGGCGGCGCGCGCCAGCCGTGGTGGCCCGAGGGCTTTCCGAACACGAACACGGGCGAGCCGCCCTATCGTCCGTTCACCACCGAGTTCGACGAGGTCGTTAACGCGAGCGAGCTGTGCGAGCCCGAGGAACTACTGCAGTTGCGCAACCACCTCGATCAGCAGATCCACCACCTCCAGGGCGTGGTCGCGCGGCTGGCCAACCGGCTGCAGCGGCGGTTGCTGGCGAAACAGAACCGGTCGTGGGAGTTCGATCTCGACGAAGGCGTGCTCGACGCCGCGCGCCTGGCCCGGGTCATTGCCAACCCGATGAACCCGCTGTCCTACAAGATGGAGAAGCAGACCGAGTTCCGCGACACCGTGGTCACACTCTTGCTCGACAACTCGGGCTCGATGCGCGGCCGGCCGATCGGCGTGGCGGCAATGTGCGCCGATGTCCTGGCCCGCACACTGGAGCGCTGCGGGGTCAGCGTCGAGATCCTCGGCTTCACGACGCGGGCGTGGAAGGGTGGCCAGGCGCGCGAGCGCTGGATCGCGGCGGGCAAGCCCAACGGCCCGGGCCGGCTCAACGATCTGCGCCACATCGTCTACAAGTCGGCCGATGCACCGTGGCGCCGCACGCGCCGCAACCTCGGCTTGATGATGCGGGAAGGTCTGCTCAAGGAAAACATCGACGGCGAAGCATTGTTATGGGCGCACGCCCGCCTGATGGCGCGCCCCGTGCAGCGCCGCATCCTGATGGTGATCTCCGATGGCGCACCGGTCGATGACTCGACGCTTTCGGTCAACCGCGGCAACTACCTCGACCGCCACCTCCACCAGGTCATCCAGTGGATCCAGTCGCGTTCACCGGTCGAGCTGATCGCCATCGGTATCGGCCACGACGTGGCGCGCTACTATAAGCGGGCGGTAACCATCGTCGATGTCGATCAGCTCGGCGGCGCGATGATCGACCAGCTGGCGGACCTGTTCGACGAGGAAGGCCCCGCCGACCGGCGCCGCGGGCCGGCAGGCGCCCGCCGGCCGCAGCCGCAGCCGCGCTCGACCCTACGGCACTAGGGTCCGCCGCGCGCTCAGGTCTCGGCCAGGTACCTCTGGCCGCGCTCGGTAGCGCGGCTCTGCTGCGCCACTGCGGCGGCGCGCATCGCCTTCTGCACTTTCTCGAAGGCCCGGACCTCGATCTGCCGCACCCGCTCCCGGCTGATGCCGTAGGTCGTGCTGAGCTCTTCGAGCGTCGCCGGTCCCTCCTTGAGCCGCCGCTCCGCCAGGATGTGGCGTTCGCGCTCCGTGAGGGTTTGCAACGCATTGTTCAGCAGCTCATGCCGGTTGGCGTACTCGCGATCCTCGATGTAGCGGGCCTCCTGGTCCGGCTCGTCTTCCGCCAGCCAGTCGATCCACTCGCCCTCGCCCTCTTCGCGGACCGGCGCATTGAGCGATTGATCGGCCGCCGAGAGGCGCCGGTTCATGTTCACGACCTCATCGTGCGGCACGCCCAGTCGCTCGGCGATCTGGCCGACGTGCTCGGGCGTGAGATCACCCTCCTCGATCGCCTGAAGCTGGCCCTTGACGCGGCGGAGGTTGAAGAACAGCTTCTTCTGCGCCGCCGTGGTCCCGATCTTGACCAGTGACCACGAGCGAAGGATGTACTCCTGGATCGCCGCTCGGATCCACCACATGGCATAGGTCGCGAGCCGGAAGCCGCGGTCGGGATCGAAGCGCTTGACAGCCTGCATCATGCCGACGTTGCCCTCGGCGATGAGATCGCCGACCGGCAGTCCATAGCCGCGATAGCCCATGGCGATCTTCGCCACCAGGCGAAGATGGCTGGTCACGAGCCGATGCGCCGCCTCGGTGTCGTCGTGCTCGCGCCAGCGCTTGGCGAGCATGTACTCCTCCTCCGGAGACAGCATCGGGAACTTGCGGATCTCCTGGAGATAGTGTGCCAGGCTCGTTTCTGGCGTCAGCGCTGGGATACCGCTCGTCGGCATCAGCGTGTCCTACTCTCGAACCCCTGAGGAAGCGGCCGGGCAAAGCAAAGCCGGCACCGCCGTGCCCGACAGTGCCACCCCTCCCCCGCCTTCAGAGCTGTTTGAGGTACTCTACTACAGCC
>VGEJ01000086.1 GCA_016869335.1 Alphaproteobacteria bacterium
GTAGCCGCTCAGGACCCCGTAGATGTAGTCGGGACCGCCCATCCGCGCCTTGACGATCAGCGACAGATCGGGCGGCAGGGCGCCGTTGTTCGCGGCACGCGCCGCGTTGTCGTTGGCGAACGGCGACACGAAGTGGTCAGAGGGGAGGCCCGGGCGCTCGAACATGTCGCCGGCCTCGTCGGGACCATCCGTCACCTGATGGCTCGCAGCGATCGCCTTGACCTCGGCCTCCGAGAAGCCGATGTCGGCGAGGTGGCGGAAGGCAACCCGCTTCAGCCCGTGGCAGGCGGCGCAGACCTCCTGATAGACCTGGAAGCCGCGCTGCAGCGCCGCCCGGTCATAGGTGCCGAACAGCCCGTAGAACGGCCAGCTCCGCGACTCATAGTGCGCCTCAGTGGCTGCGGCAGCCTGGCCGGGCGCGGTCGAAACGCCGAGCGCGAGGATGGCAGCGCCGGCGAGCGTCATGAGTTTTCCGCGCATGGCACTACCCCGCCGCCTTGGCCTCGAGCACCGGCTCGGCGATGCTCTTGGGCAGTGGTTTCGGTTTCTCGATCCAGCCGACGACCGGCAGCACGATCAGGAAGTGTACGAAGTAGTACGCCGTAGCAATGCGGCCGATGTGGATGAAGATGCCTTCGGGCAACTGCGCGCCGATATAGCCGAGCACCAGCACATCGATCACCAAGAGCCAGTAGAACTGCTTGAAGATCGGCCGGAAACGCGCGGAGCGCACCCGCGAGGTGTCGAGCCACGGAACCAGGAACAGCACCACGATCGCCGCCGCCATGACGATGACGCCGCCGAGCTTGCTCGGGATCGCGCGGAGGATCGCGTAGAAGGGCAGCAAGTACCACTCGGGCACGATGTGGGGCGGCGTCTGCAGCGGATTGGCCGGGATGTAGTTGTCCGGGTGGCTCATGTAGTTCGGGAAATAGAACACCCAGATCGCCAGGATGATCAGGAACACACCGATCCCGTAGAGGTCTTTGGTCGTGTAGTACGGATGGAACGGCAGCGTGTCCTTGGGGCTCTTAACGTCGATGCCGAGCGGGTTGTTGCCCTTGTGCGTGTGATGCGCCCAGAGATGCAGCACGACGACGCCCGCGATCACGAACGGCAGCAGGTAGTGCAGACTGTAGAAGCGGGTGAGCGTCGGCGAGCCGACTACGAAGCCGCCCCACAGCCACTCGGTGATGGCCGGCCCGGCCCAGGGGATCGCCGAGAACAGGTTGGTGATCACGGTCGCGGCCCAGAAGCTCATTTGGCCCCAGGGCAGCACGTAGCCCATGAACGCGGTCGCCATCATCATCAGAAAGATCACGAGGCCGAGCCACCACAGCAGCTCGCGCGGGAACTTGTAGGAGCCGTAGTAGAGGCCGCGGAAGATGTGGATGTAGACCACGGCGAAGAACATCGAGGCGCCGTTGGCGTGCAAGTAGCGCAGGAGCCAGCCCTGGTTCACGTCGCGCATGATCCGCTCGACCGAATCGAAGGCCATGTCGCCGTGCGGCACGTAGTGCATGGCCAGGACGATGCCGGTGACGATCTGGATCACCAGAGCGAAGCCCGCCAGCGAGCCGAAGTTCCACCAGTAGTTGAGATTGCGCGGAGCCGGATAGGCGCGGCCCACGTACTGGTCCACCAGCCCAAAGATCGGCAGGCGGTACTCGATCCACTGCACGAAGCGCGAGCTGGACTGGAAGCCGGTGTGCTGCATTGCGGCGCCCTATCCGATCTTGATTCGCGTGTCGTCGAGATACTCGTAGGGCGGAACCTCCAGGTTACGCGGTGCGGGGCCCTTTCGGATGCGGCCCGAGACATCGTAGTGCGAGCCGTGGCACGGGCAGAACCAGCCGCCCCAGTCACCCCGCGGATCGGTGCTTTTCTGGCCGAGCGGGATGCACCCGAGGTGGGTGCACACGCCCACCAGCACGAGCCACTCAGCCCGCGGCGCTCGTTCGGCGTCCGACTGGGGGTCGCGGAGCTCCTCGACCTTGTCGCCCTGGGCGGTCGCGATCTCGTCCGCGGTGCGATGGCGGATGAACACCGGCTTGCCACGCCACACCACGGTGATGCTCTGCCCCTCCACGATCGGGCTTAGATCGACCTCGGTGGAGGCGAGCGCGAGGACGTCCTGGGCCGGGTTCATCTGGTCGATGAGCGGCCACACGGCCAGCGCCGTGCCGATAGCCCCGGCAACGCCGGTCGCAACGTAGAGGAAGTCCCGCCGTGAGCCCCCCTCCGCGTGGACGGCCCCCCCAGCCGTTGTCGTCATGCGTTCACCTGTCCGTGAAGCGAGCCGAATGCGGGCGCCTTTTTCCCACTTAATCCGGCCGCTGTCTAGTGCCGCTCCCCACGGGCGGCGGGCCGAAAGTCGACCTGCCCGACGCCGAGCACGGTGCGAAGTGGCACGGCTTCGCCTAATCTAGCCGCGCCTCCGGCCGGGCGGCCCGCAGGGCTCTCCCGCGCCGGGAGCGTGCCCATCCGGAGTGCGGAGCGACCCAGCCATGGCATCACGCAGTGACCCGACGGCCCGTCGCGAGCGTGCGGCGAGATGGTTTGCCGCGCTGCGCGACCGCATCTGCGAGACCTTCGAGGAGATCGAGGCGGACTATGCCGGCCGCGGCGCGACCGAGCGCCCGCCGGGCCGTTTCGCCCGCACGCCGTGGACACGCGAAGGCGGTGGCGGCGGCGAGATGGCGGTGATGCGCGGTCGGGTGTTCGAGAAGGTGGGGGTCAACGTCTCGGCCGTGTACGGCGAGTTCGCGCCCGAGTTCCGTGCCCGGATCCCCGGCGCGGCAGAGGACGGGCGATTCTGGGCCGGTGGCATCTCGCTGGTCGCGCACATGTGCTCGCCCCTGGTGCCGGCCGTGCACATGAACACGCGCCATATCGTCACGACCAAGGCATGGTTCGGCGGCGGCGCCGACCTGACACCGATGTATCCCGACACCATCGACACCGCCGAGTTCCACGCCGCCCTCCGGACGGCGTGCGACCGCCACCACCCGGACTACTACTCTCGCTTCAAGGCCTGGTGTGACGAGTACTTCTACCTGCCGCACCGGCAAGAGCCCCGCGGCGTCGGCGGCATCTTCTATGACGAGCTGGATAGCGGCGACTGGGAGGCGGACTTCGCCTTCACGCGCGAGGTCGGGTTGGCTTTCCTCGGCGTTTTCCCGACCATCGTTCGCCGCCACATGGACACGCCGTGGACGGCCGAGCAGCGATGGCACCAGTTGATTCGCCGCGGCCGCTACGTGGAGTTCAATCTTCTCTATGATCGTGGCACGCAGTTCGGGCTCAAGACCGGTGGCAACACCGAGGCGATTCTGATGTCGCTGCCACCGGAGGTGCACTGGCCATGACGAATCGCGTCTGCCCGCTCGCGTGGCTCGCGCTGTGGTTGGTTGCGCTCGGCGTCTCCGTGTCGGCGCGGGCGGCCGAACCGGATGCTTCGATCGCGGCCTTCTTCGGCCATTGGCAGGGGAGCGCGATCGCCGAGGATTCGGTGAGCGTGACGTTTCCCGTGACGATGCGAGACCTCGACGTCGACATCGGGCCGACGGCCGAGGGATTCGAGATCGGGTGGACCACGGTGCTGCGAGAGAAAGGCGTGGCGGACGATCCCACGGTCGAGCGCAAGGCGATGCGCCAGAGCTTTGTCACCGGTGGGCGTCCCGGGGTGTGGCGGGCGAGCGACAACGGCGATCCGCTGGGCGCTGGCCGCTATGCCTGGGCACGGCTCGCGGGCCAGCGCCTGACGGTCAGCGTCCTCACGATCGGCGCCGACGGAAGCCACGTGCTGCAGGTCTATCACCGGACGCTCGATCCGCCCGGCATGAAACTCGACTTCACCGCCATCGCCGACGGCGTGGTGTACCGCACGGTCTCAGGCCGGCTGGTCAAGGTCGGCAATTAGTCCCCTCTCTTCGCGGCGCCGCTCACGACGCGGCGCGGAGCTGGCGGGTCACGTCGAGGATGAGGCTCGCGATGAGCTGCGAGCGATCGACGATGCCAGCGAAGCGGCCATCGCCATCGATCACCGGCAGCCATTGGACGCCCAGCGCCTCCATGCGCTCGAGCAGTTCCTGCTTGTCGGCGCCGGTCGCCACCGCCTCGGCGGCCGAAACGGCACCGGGAAGCCGCAGGATTGAGGGGCCGTCCCCGGCATCGAGCCAGTAGGCGAGCTGGTCCCAGAGGTCCGGCGCGCTGCGGCCGAGGCCTGCCAGCCGCGGTCCGTCGAGGATCGCGAACAGGCGGCCGTCTGGATCGTCGACCACGACGTAACGGAAGAACGGCTGGCTGCCGAGCGCGTCCATGTACTCGGCGATCGCGAACCCGGCGTAGCCGCCGCCTAATCGGAACTCGAGCGCCGGAACCTGGTCGGCGAGGAGGCGTGGGATATCGCCGACCGACCCCTTGGCAGCGAAGGTCACCTCCGCCACGGGCAACGGCGCGACCTGCGCCTCGATCGGCCGCGCGGAGGCAGCGAGAATGGCCGGACCGGCGGTTTCGACGGTGATGCCTACGCCGCCGATGCCGAGCTTGGTGACCGTGCCGGACATGAGGAGCCAGAGCACGACCGGATCACCGCGATCGCCGCGTCGGCGAGCTTGACCTCGACCCGCCCACCGCTGAGGCCGCGCAGCGCCACCAATGCAATGAGAAGCCCGAGCGCCACCGCAACGGCGACGATGTCCCCGGTGGCAAATGTCGGCTCCGCCATGATCCGCCCTCCGCACGTCGCGGCGCGCAGCTCGTATCGTTGGGCCGGTCGGGGCGCGGGGCAGCTTTCAGTGCTGCCAGCTAGCCGTCGAGCCAGCTGCGCCACGCGGGCCAGGCAGCGACGCGTTCGGCGATCATGGCGTAGCCCGTCGCGGTGGGATGCACCGAATCGCCGAGCGCCATCTGCGCGTTCCAGGCGCCGTCCTGGACCAGGGATGTGTAGAGATCGAGGAACGGCACCGCCAGTTCGCCTGCCAACGCCGCGTACGCCGCCGTCCACTGGCGGACGCGCTCATTCGTGAAGTGATAGATGGCTCCCGTGAGCGAGCGAAGCGGCTGCTTGGGCTCGTAGACCGGCACCTGCCCGACCCACAGCACCGGTTTCCACGACGCCGCGTCGGCTACCATGGCGCGGGCGTTGGCCAGGCTTTGGTCGAGGGTGAGCTCGACCCCGCCGCCGGCGAGCTGCCGCGTGTCGTTGGTGCCGAAGTTGAAGACGACGCCACCAGGCACCAGGTCGGGCAGCCGCGCCGCGCACTCGGGCCGCCAGCGCTGGGCGATCTGGGTCGTGGTGTTGGCGCGAACGCCGAGGTTGTACACGGTCAGCTCGTGGCCGCGCGCCAACTCGGCGGCGGCCAAGCGAGCCGGCCAGCCGAGGCAGGCAGCGTCCGCCGTGCCGAGCGTGATCGAGTCGCCCACGAAGCACGTGACCAGGAACGTCATGGCAATCTACCTCCCCGCCGCCGCGCGCCGCCCCGCGGCACCACGTCCATGGTACGCGGGCGGCAGTGGCCGCCGCGACCTCGCGCCGTCAGGCACCGGACCCGGCCGAGAGGAGCACGGCCCTGAGCTTGGCGAGGCAGGCCGTGTGGTCGGGTTGGAAGTCCTCCGCCGCCCACCAGGCCTCGACGGCTGCGAGCGCCTGCCCCACATGGGGGCCGGGCGCCACGCCGAGGGCCAGAGCGTCGCGGCCGCGCAAGGGAAGGCGCGGCGCCTGCCAGGCACGGGCCACGGCACGCTCCGGGGCCAGATCGCCGCCGCCATCGGCCTCAGCCAGCAGGGTCAGATCGACGAAGCGCTCCGGGCCGATCCAGTACAACACCTGACGCACCTGCGGCGGGCCAAGCCCCTGAACGACGCGCACCGGGGGCGCGGCGAGAAAGGCGAGGCGATCGCGCTGGCGGTTCGCCAGCCGGAGTCGGTCAGCCACTGCCTCGGCCGCCGCGACCTCCGAGCGGATCAGCGCCGCGAGCCGCCGTTCACGATCGGGCAGGCCCGCCGCATCCTCGGCCGCGATGAGCCCGGCCAGACGCTCGAGTCCGCGGTGCTCGGGAAGGATGGCGGCGAGGATGCCGTGATCAAGCATCAACGCCAGCGCCGGGAGCGGCGCCTCGGCCGCGAGCAGCCGGAGAAGCTCGCCGGCGACGCGCTCGCCCGACAGGCGGTGGAGGAGTGCCGCACCGGCGCGGCAGGCGGCGAGGCCGTCGCCATCGGGCGCGGTTCGGCCGTACCAGGCATGGAAGCGGAAGAAGCGGAGGACGCGTAGTGCATCCTCGCAAATGCGGAGCGCGGCGCGGCCGACGAAGCGAACCCGGCCCGCACGCAGGTCAGCGAGTCCGCCTACCGGGTCGTAGAGCGTGCCATCGGGATCGCAGTAGAGCGCGTTGATCGTCAGGTCGCGACGCGCCGCATCGGCGCCCCAGTCGTCCGTAAACGCCACTCGGGCGTGCCGGCCGTCTGTCTCGACGTCGACCCGCAGGCTCGTCACCTCCGCGTTCCAGCGGCCGATCACCGCGGTCACCGTGCCGTGCGCCATGCCGGTCGGCACGACGCGGATGCCCGCGGCCGCGAGTCGCTGCACCACCCGATCGGGCGGCTCCGGGGTGGCGATGTCGATGTCCTTGACCGGCCGCTCGAGCAGCGCATCGCGCACGCAGCCGCCGACGAAGCGCGCCGGCGCGCCCGCCCCGGCGAGTGCCGCCAGCACCGCACTGACCTCAGCCGTCCGCATCCACGGCTGGACGGGCAGCCGTCCGGCCGCCTCCATCCTCAGCGCGTCTCACCGGGAACGAGCTCGCCGTCCTTCATGTGCGGCGGCGTGTAGGTCTTGCTCGGGTCGAAGCCCGACTCGATCCCGAGCCCTACGAAGGAGACGATCACCAGCAGCAACCCGGCGATGACGAGCCAACCGACTGGGGCGGTTCGCCAGCCCGGCTTGCCCTCACCCGCGCGCGCCCGGCGCCGCTCGTACCACAGCCACAGACCGTAGAGCACGAACGGCAGGACGAAGAACAAGGCGTGCAAGAGGACGCGGCTGAGCACGGCGATCAGCTCCCCGCGCGCTGCAGGCGGTCGTAGAGGTTCACCAGCATGCGCGCGGTCGCTCCCCAGATGTAGCGGCCCTCGTACGGCAGGACGTAGAACTCGCGGCGAACCCCGCGAAACACGCCGTTCTCGCGCTGGTGGTTGCGGGGATCGAGCACGAACGCGAGCGGTACCTCGAAGGCCTCGGCGACCTCGAAGGGATCGATGGCAAGCGCAAAGCCCGGTCGCACCAGGCCAACGACGGGCGTGATGCGAAACCCCGTGCCGGTTTCATGCACGTCGAGCTGGCCGATCACCTCGACATGGCCGCGCGTCAGCCCCACCTCTTCTTCGGCCTCGCGCAGCGCGGTGTCGCAAGGCGAGCGATCGCCCGGCTCGCGCCGGCCGCCGGGAAAGCTGATCTGGCCGGCATGATCGCTCAGATGGGCGGTGCGCTGGGTGAGGAGAACAGTCATACCCGCCTCGTGATCGACTAGGGGCACCAACACGGCCGCCGCCGTCAGCGGCGGCTGCCCCGCCGCGGCGCCATCGCCGTCCGACCCCGCGATGACCGGCAGGAGGCTTTTCCGCAACCGTGCGTGCATGTTCGCGTCCGCGGCACTACTCCGTCAACGACCCGAGGGTGAAGAACGAACCGCTGCTCCACACGCCCCACACGGACTCGTTACCCCGGGTTTCTTCCGTTCCCAGGCCAACCAGATCATAGTAGACCGCACGCGCGATCAAGGCTTCGAGCCCGTCACGAACCAGTACATAGGGCGCCGGCGCGGCGCGATCCAACCCGGTGACGCGGATCGGGTGTGTAGCATCGGCGGTGACCACATCATCGACGTTGGTACGGAAACTGAGCACTTGGGAGCGCCCCGCGCCGCTTGCCATCAGCGCGACCGCCACAAAGGGCGCGTCATCGACCGCAATGATCCCTTTCTGGACGGGGGTGACGAGATAGAAGACGCCGTCGGCCTCGCGTCGGAGCACGCTCGAGAACAGCCGCACCAGAGGCTTACGGCCGATCGGCGAGCCGTGATAATACCAGGTTCCGTCGCGCGCGATCCGCATGCCAAGTTCGCCGCAGAAGACCGGGGTGCGGGGAGTCGGCCCAGGCATGCCCGGTGCGGCCGCACCGGGCAGCATCGCGTGGTCGGATTTGGTCTTGGTCATGGCTGGTGCTCGGCCAGTGGAGTGTGTTGATGACTATAGCCGACACCGCGCCCAGTGCGGGACCCTCACCACTCGTCGAGCCGATCGTGGCCGAGATCGAAGCGCTGGGCGAGCGCATGCGCACGGTGCGCGCGCGCATCGGTCGCATCATCTATGGCCAGGACAGTGTCGTCGAGGAGACATTGATCACACTGCTCTCCGGCGGCCACGCCCTCTTGATCGGCGTGCCCGGCCTGGCGAAGACCCGGCTTGTCGAGTCCCTCGCGGTCGTCCTCGGCCTATCCGAAAGCCGGGTCCAGTTCACCCCCGACCTCATGCCGGCCGACATTCTCGGTTCGGAGGTGCTGGAAGAGTCCGACAGCGGGCGGCGCTCGTTCCGGTTCATCGCGGGCCCGGTGTTCTGCCAGCTCCTGATGGCCGACGAGATCAACCGCGCCAGCCCGCGTACCCAATCGGCGCTCCTGCAGGCCATGCAGGAGCGTGAGGTCTCGATCGCCGGGCGGCGCCATCCCTTGCCCGAGCCCTTCCACGTCCTCGCGACCCAGAATCCGCTCGAACAGGAAGGCACCTACCCGCTGCCGGAGGCCCAGCTCGATCGCTTCTTGATGCAGATCGACGTCGGCTACCCGAGCCTGGAG
>VGEJ01000087.1 GCA_016869335.1 Alphaproteobacteria bacterium
GGATAACGCTTGGTCTTCCGCTCGATCGCGGCCATGCGGCCTCGCGTCGTTCGTGTCCACATGCATAGGGTGAATCACGAACGCTGCTTCGAGGGAATCCCCATTCTCAAACGGGCTCTAAAGGGAAAGCATTCCTTCGACCACCACAAAACACCAACCAAGAAAGCAACATAATAAAATAAAAAAATCATGAAGGTCTCTCTCAGACAGCAGACTGTCGTACTCCACAAGGTGATGCCGAACAGCCTGCCCTTCGATGGATTCTTGTTGTTCTGTTCATAGACAAGAGAACACATGCGCCTTAGCCGATTGTGCGCAACGGCGAGCGCGCACCCGATGACCAGGACCAGAAAACCAACGAGGATCGCGTTCGCCAAAGCCTTTTTGGCCGTGTCCGGTTCCAGGACTCTAGGCAACAACATAAGAAGCGCGATTGCACTACCTCCGTTTGCGCCCGCTCACCTTCTTGCCCGCGTCTCCGCCATCAATCTTGAAGACTGCTATCATTCGGCCTATATCGATATCATCGCAGTCATTCCACGGAGGGCGCTATCATGGCCGCTGTCACCATCCGCAACCTCTCCGAGGAGGCGCATCGCGCCCTGAAAGTCCGCGCGGCGCAGCACAATCGCAGCGCGGAAGCGGAAATGCGCGCCATTCTGGAGGCCGCCGTGCGTCCCGAGGGCCGGCTGCGGCTCGGCACCGCCCTTTCGGAGATGAGCCGGAGGATCGGTCTCACCAATGCCGATGTCGAGGCACTTGAACATGGCCGCGACGCTCGCTCCGCCGAGCCGATGCGCTTACAATGATCCTGCTCGACACCAATGTCGTCTCCGAGGCGATGAAGCCCGAACCGCATTCTCGGTTGCTTGACTGGCTCGACGCCCAGGCGGCCGAGACGCTGTCTCTCTCCAGCGTCACCATCGCCGAACTGTTGTTCGGCATCGGCGTCTTGCCAACCGGCAAGCGCAAGGACAGGCTGGCGGCTGCGCTCGACGGCGTGCTGGACCTGTTCGCGGCCCGCATCCTACCCTTCGACACATCAGCGGCTCGGCGCTATGCCGATCTCGCCGTCAAGGCACGTGCGGCCGGAAGGGGCTTCCCCACGCCCGATGGCTATATCGCCGCGATCGCCGCCGCGCACGGGTTCACTGTCGCGTCGCGCGACACGAATGCATTCAATGCCGCCGGTCTGACGGTGAGCGATCCCTGGACCCCGACGGGCTGACCGGCATCTTCCGCTGGCCACCCGAACAAAGTACGGATGTCGCCCAACCCGGCGTTCGCGACAGGAGGCACATATCGTGCCTCAAATACTCTTGCCCGTGCCTTTGGAGGCGTCAGATCGTCTTGAGCGCCTGGGCGAGATCGGCGATCAGGTCGTCGGGGTTTTCGGTGCCCACCGACAGGCGGATCATCGCCGGGGTTATGCCCAGCATCTGTTGCTTCTGGGGCGCGATATCCGAGTGCGTCATGCTGGCGGGGTGCTCCGCCAGGCTCTCGGTGCCACCAAGGCTGACGGCGAGCCAAATGAGCTTCAGCCGGTTGAGCACCTTGAACGCCTCGGCCTCGCCGCCGCGCACGTCGAACGAGAACGTCGATCCGGCGCTGGCGCACCGCGGCCTGATCGGCGACCAGCCTGGCGCTCACCGCAACCGGATACGGCTCTGGCGGCGGCGTCAGCGCCCGCAGGGTCAGCGGCAGCTTGGCCACCTGAACGGCCGCATGCGCGCGCAGCGCGGGAAGACCGGGGCTGGCATCGGCGAGCCGGCTGCCGCCCCGCATCACCAGCCGCAACAGGGGGGTGCCGGGCAAGTCCTCATCGTGGCGGGCGATCGTATCGCCGGCGAACTGGCCCGCATTCTCGTCGCGAAACACCTGCTTGCGGCCCGGCAGCGTGGTCTTGCCCGACGATAGCTTGAGCCGGCCCTGGCCGGCGTAGGCGACCAGCTTGTAGGCGATATCGAGGCCGGGTGCGTCCTCCGAGACCCCCATGGCGGTGCCAACGCCGAAGCCGTCGATGGGCGCCCCCCGTGCGAGCAGCGCTGCCACCGCATCCTCATCGAGCCCACCGCTGGCGAAGATGCCGACCTTGTGCAGTCCGGCGGAATCGAGCCGCGCCCGCGCTTCGACGGCGAGGCGTGCGAGGTCGCCGGAATCGAGGCGAACGGCCGACACCGTGAACGCCGACCCCAACGCGGCGGCGAGCGCGATGACCTTGTCGACCCCCGCCAGCGTGTCGTAGGTGTCGACCAGCAGCACCGTTCCGGGAACAAAGGCGCGAGAAGGTGCGGAACGCCAGCGCCTCGTCGCGGTGCGCCTGGATGTAGCTGTGTGCCATGGTGCCGGCCACCGGCACGCCATGGAGCTTGCCGGCGAGCACGTTGGAGGTCGCGGCGATCCCGGCGATGTGGTAGGCGCGCGCCGCCTTGAGCGCGGCATCGGTGCCGTGCATCCGGCGCGCGCCGAAGTCGATGACGGGCCGGCCCGCCGCCGCGACGACCCGCACCGCCTTCGACGCCAGCAGCGTCTGCAGGTGCACCTGATTCATGACGAAGGTCTCGGCGAGCTGCGCTTCGGCGATCGGCGCCACCACCTCGAGCAGCGGCTCACCCGCGAACACGGGCGTGCCCTCGGGCACGGCGTACACCTCGCCGGTGCAGCGGAACCCGGCGAGCCAGTCGAGGAAGCGCGGCGTGAAGTGCCGGAGCGAGGCGAGGTAGACGAGGCAGTCGGCCGAGAAACGCACGGTTTCGAGGTAGTCCAGTGCGTGCTCGAGGCCGCACGCGAGCAGGTAGTTGCGGCGCGCCGGCAGCCGCCGCACGAACAGGCTGAACGTCGCCTCCGCGGCCATGTCCTCCTCGAGGTAGGCCTGCAGCATGGTGAGCTCGTAGAGATCGGTGAACAGCGCGAGATTGTCCGCCGTCACCGCCGCCCCGATGGGGTCATGCTCAGCCATGACATCCCCGCGATCGCACCCATCTGCCCCTGACCGCGGTCAGCCGCTCAGCGCTTCGACGGCGGCCCGGTGGCTCGCCGCATCGCCCGCTGCGAGCATCGAGCCATCGCCCGTCAGGCCGAGCGACCGCCCCTGCCAATCCGTCATCAGCCCGCCCGCCCCCTCGACGATCGGGATCAGCGCCATGTAGTCGTAGGGCTGAACGTCGTCCTCCACCACCAGGTCCGCGAAGCCGATGGCGAGAAGGCCGACGGCGTAGCAGTCGGCGCTGTACTGGGTCAGCGCGACGGCGCCCTGCAGGCGGGCAAATGCGGCGCGGCTGCGCTCGGGCAGGCGCTCGATCGCGGTGGTAAACAGGACGGCGCGGGCAAGGTCGGGGCAAGCGCGCGTGCGCGCGACCGCGCCGTTGAGCGTCGTCGGCCGGCCGGCGGCGCCGACCCAGCGCTCGCCGCTGATCGGCTGGTCCATGATGCCGAGCACCGCGTGCCCGCGATGGGTCAACCCGATCAGCGTGCCGAATAGCGGCTTGCCGGTGATGAACGACTTCGTGCCGTCGATGGGATCGAGCACCCAGACATAGTCGGCCTCGGGCCGGCTGGTGCCAAACTCTTCGCCGACGACACCATGGGCTGGGTAGTGGGTTGCGATCTCGCGCCGCATCGCCGCCTCGGCGGCGCGGTCGGCCGCAGTCACCGGACTGAGGTCAGACTTCGCGTCGATGGCGATCGGGACACGGTAGAGGGGGCGGATCGCCGCGCCCGCGGCGTCGGCCAGGCGATGGCCGAACGCGATCAGCTCCGGCGGGCAGGCGGCGGCACCGCCCGCCATCGCCATGGGCTACTCGCCCGTCGCGGCGCCACTCTCGGCGGGCGCTTCATTGCCCTCGGCCGGCGCCTCCGCGCCTGCAGCCGCTCCCTCCTCCGCCGCCGGCGCGGCCGGCAGGGGCAGCGGGGTGCCGCTCATGGAGTTTAGATAGGCGATGATGGCGGCGCGGTCAGCGGCCCGCTTCAGCCCGGCGAACGTCATCTTGTTGCCTGGTATCGCTTCTTTCGGGTTCTTCAAGTAGCTGTCGAGCTCGGCAAAGCCCCAGGTGCCGCCCGCGTTCTTCATGGCATCGGAGTACCCGAAGTCGGCCATGTGTCCGCGTGGGCCGCCGACGACGCCCCACAGATTGGGCCCGACCTTGTTCTTGCCGCCCTGCTCGAAGGTGTGACAACTGGCACACTTCTTGGCGACCTTCTCGCCCGCCGCCGGATCGGCCGCGGCGAGCAGCGCCTCGAACGGCATCTCGGGCTCGCCTTCCGCCGCCGTCGCCTCCTCACCGGCAGCCTCGACCCCTTCGACGATGTACGCCGGCTGTGCGGGCCGTACCGGCTCCATCGCGACGTCGCCGATCAGGTCGATGATAAATAGCGCGAGCACGGTGAACAGCGCGCCGGCGGCGTACTTGTTGAACTCGAAGGTCGACATGGTTGGGCCTTGCCAAGGTTGGTCGCGCGCCGGAGATTAGCGGCTTCCCGGCATGAGGCGCAACCCGGTACGGCATTGAGTCATTTGGCTTTTGGCAATGGGGCGGCGGTCATCGTCATCCCCGCCCGCATGGCTTCGCGACGGCTCCCAGGCAAGCCGCTGGCCGATATCCATGGGGCGCCGATGATCGTCCACGTGCTGCGCCGCGCCGAGGCCGCCGGGCTCGGCCCGGTCTATGTCGCTTGCGCTGAACCCGAGGTGGCGAGGGCCGTGACCGCCGCCGGCGGCCGCGCGGTCATGACAGATCCCGCGCTGCCCTCCGGCTCCGATCGGGTGTTCGCGGCGGTGCGGACCCTGGACCCCGAGGGTCGCTTTGCCACGGTCGTCAACCTCCAGGGCGACCTGCCAGCCATCGCCTCGGCCGCGCTCGCGGCGGTGCTCACCCCACTTGCCGTGCCCGAGGTCGCGATCGCAACGCTCGCCTGCGAGACGCATGACGCGCGGGAATTGGCAGATCCCAACGTGGTGAAGGCGGTGCTGAGCCTCGCGCCCGACGGCCGCACCGGCCGCGCGCTCTATTTCTCGCGCGCCGCGGTGCCGGCCGGTGTGGGACCGCGCTACCACCACATCGGGGTCTATGCATATCGCCGGGTGGCGCTGGAGCGGTTCGTGGCGCTGCCGCCGAGCCGGCTCGAACGCCAGGAAAACCTCGAGCAGCTACGGGCGCTGGAGGCCGGCTTGCGCATCGACGCGGCGCTCGTCGATAATGTGCCGCTTGGTGTCGATACTCCGAATGATCTCGAGCGCATCCGCGCCGCGCTGGCGCCGGCGGACGGTCCTTGACCACCTGGGCCCGGGTTGCCGACATGACCGCCCGTGAGCCGGCGCCCACAGCGACGATCGCGTTTCAGGGCGAGCCGGGCGCCTACTCCCATCTCGCCTGCCGCACAGTATGCCCTGACCACGCCGTGCTGCCGTGCCAGAGCTTCGAGGACGTGTTCGGCGCCGTCAGCGGCGGCCAGGCCCGGCTCGGCATGATTCCGGTGGAGAACTCGGTCGCCGGTCGCGTGGCCGACATCCATCGCTTGCTCCCCGAGTCGGGCCTATACATCAACGGCGAGCATTTTCAGCGCGTGCGCCACCAACTCGTGGCGCCGGCCGGCGCGACCATCGCCGGCCTCAAGGTCGTGCACAGCCACATCCACGCGCTGTCGCAATGCCGCACGCTGATTCGCCAGCTCGGTGTCACCGAGCGCGTCCACCCCGACACCGCCGGTGCGGCCAGGGAGGTCGCCGCCCGCGGCGACCCTGGCGAGGGCGCCATCGCCTCGCGTTTGGCGGCGGAGATCTATGGCCTGGACATCCTGCGCGCCGATGTGGAGGACGCCGAGCACAACACCACCCGCTTCCTGGTCATGGCGAAGCACCCGAAACAGCCCGACCCGGGCGCGGGCCCGGCGATGACGACGTTCGTGTTCCGCGTGCGCAACGTCCCCGGCGCGCTCTACAAGGCGCTCGGCGGCTTCGCGACCAACGGGGTCAACATGGTGAAGCTCGAGAGCTACCAGCTCGGCGGCAGCTTCAGCGCCACGCAGTTCTACGCCGACATCGAAGGTCACCCCGAGCACGCGGCAGTTCAGCGGGCGATGGAGGAGCTCGAGTTCTTCTCGGTGCGGATCAAGATCCTCGGCGTCTATCCAGCGGATCCCTTCCGCGGTCTGGGCGCCGCGGCACCAGGCAACGCACGGTGAGCGCCGCGCTACCGTGCGGACTGCCCCTGCCTATGCGATCACAGGGGTAGCGGGACGAGCGGCGCAGCGGTAGTTAACCGCACGTTCGGGGGGCTGGGCTGACGCCGTACGGCGAGGCTCGGCAAGACGCGACCATCCAGTCGAGTGTCGGTGCGGACGCAGGAACGTCGTGGCTGTCGGCCACGGCGCGGCGGAGCGCTGTCCGAGTGGAGGTTGCGATGACAGGAGGCCGGGCTCTTGGGGTGGCGTCGGTTGGAACCGTGCGGCGAACGCAGCACTGGCCACCTGGCGTCAGCGGGCTTGGCGTGTTCGCGCTCGGTCTCGTGGCGCTGCTGCTCGCCTGCATCGTCGTCCCTGCACCCGCGCCCGCGGCAAGCAGCAGGTAGATGAACGGGCTCTTGAACTGCGCGACAAAGACGCCGGCCAGCGTCTTGCCCCTCGGTTCGGGAAGGCGGTTGGGCCCCCACCGCCGGCGGCGGACGGCCGCTTCCGCCTCCGGGAGACCGGCGCGGGACGTGGCCAACCGCCCCAGGGTCTCCTCGACCGTCAGATCATGGAAGGCGTTCGTTTCAGGGGCCGCAGCCACGCCGTTACGCTAGGCGCGCCGCCGCGGGACGCGCCTTGATCTGAGGCAACGGGTAGGCGACGGGGCGCCCGGCTAGGCAGCAACGCCCTTGGTCTGACTGAGGTAGTAGGCGCGCAGCACCTCGACCACCTCGGGCCGGCTGAACTCCTCGGGCACGGCCTCGCCGTTGGCCAGCATTTCACGGAGCCGCGTGCCCGAGATGTCGATACGATCGTCGTCGCCGAGCGGCGGGCTCGTGCGGGCGCTCACGATTGATTGGCAGCGCCGGCTGTAATAGGTGACGTCGAGCTTGAGCGGCTGCAGGATCAGGGCGCCCGGCCACAAGTCGTCGAAGATCCTCTGAGCATCGAATGGGCCGTAGTATTTGCCCACGCCGGCGTGGTCGCGGCCGACGATGAGGTGCGAGCAGCCGAAGTTCTGGCGGATCACGGCGTGCAAGAGCGCCTCGCGCGGCCCGGCGTAGCGCATCTCGATCGGGTACCCAGCCTGGATGCAGATGCCCGGCTTGAAGTAGTTGCGGATCAATGCGTCGATCGCCCGGGTGCGGACGTCGGCCGGGATGTCACCCTCTTTCAGCGCGCCCAGCACTTGGTGGATGAACACGCCATCGCAGATCTCGGCGGCGACCCGCACCAGGTACTCGTGGCTGCGATGCATCGGGTTGCGGGTCTGGAATGCCGCGACCTTGGACCAGCCGAGCTCGGCAAAACGGGTGCGTGACTCGGCGGGGCGCATGTAGAGCTCGCGGTAGCGTTCGGGGTACTCGCCCTCGCTTAGCGCGGTGACGCGTCCTGCCAGGTTGACCGAGCCCTGCGCTAGTACCTTGGCCACGCCCGGGTGCTTCTCATCGAGCGTGCGGAACACCGACTCGGCTTCGAGCTTGCGGTCGATGCGGTACTTCTCGGTGACCGCGAGCGTGCCCATGACGGCACCGGAGGTGGCATCGACCAGCGCGACCTCGTGTCCCGGCTCGACGCCGGCGGCGATGTCCTCGCTCGTCGAGAGCGTGATCGGCACCGGCCAGAAGGTGCCGTCCGCCGTCTTCATCTCGGTGCAGACGCGTCTCCAGGTGGCGTGGTCCATGAAGCCATCGAGAGGCGTGTAGGCGCCCATGCCGAGCATGAGCAGGTCGGAGACCTCGCGACTGGTCATCGGCATCTTGGGCAGGCGCCTTGCGCGATCGAGCGCGGCGCCGCGCTGGCCGGCGGGGGCCAAGACAGGATGCAAATCGCCACCGCCGTGCGGGGCCACGAGATGAGCCATTCCGTCATATCCCTTCAAGCGACGCCCCGCTCGCGGGCCGGCCCACGGCGGGGCGACCCATGGCATGGCGACGCAGTGATGCAAGACAAAAGACGGGCGCCTCCGGCGCCCGTGCACGTTCCCATAGACTACCGCTCCGGCGCTGACAACCGGCAAATACGCAAGGGTGTGAGCGCGATCACGGCCATGCTGGCGAGAGCATACCCGCCACCGCTAAAGAAACAGCGAAAGCACTCCGGTGAAGGTGTAGAGCCGGTCGTGCGAAAACTCGCCGTTGCCGAAGAACCCGATCAGCGGAACATCGCCAAGTGCAGCGCGCACGATACCAAGCTCGCCCGAGTCGCGACCGAACATGTTGGGGCCGCGGGCAAGGCACGTGATGTAGATCCCGCCGCGGGGCGGCGCCGTGAGCCGCCACGCCACGTCGGCCAGCATGCGTTCGAGATCGAGCCGCGCTGCGACCGGGTCCCGCCGGCAGAACATCAGATGCCCGCCCTCGGTCAGCGGCGTCCCGATCGCGATCAGTTCACGCTCGGCATCGATCCCCGTCAGGTTGCGCACCACGTAGTCCGCGCGGTCCGAGCCGGGAATCGGCAGTGCCGCAAACACGTGTCCGGCGATGCGCCGCAGATCGCTGCCGTAGCGATCGCCGATCTCCTCCTTGAGCACCGCCAGCGCCGGGCGGCCATCGAGGGCAATGGCGATGTTGCGCTGGCAGGCGGTGACATCATGCACCGGTCCGATCGGCAGGCAGCCTTGCGTCAGCCCTGTGACCACCGGCACGCGGGCGCCGAACAGCACCCCCG
>VGEJ01000088.1 GCA_016869335.1 Alphaproteobacteria bacterium
CTATCTCGTACCGTTCGTGGACGACAACGGCCGGCCCAACGGCATCGACATCCGCCGGCTCAAGAGCAAGCTCGGCACTTGCGGTGTGCCGACCGGGGAACTCACGCTCGCGGACGCCTTCGCGCTCGAGGTGGCGCCGCCGCCGCAGGGCTTTCGGCTGATGATGCAGGCGCTCGAGTTCAGCCGGCTGCACAACGCGATAGCCTCGGTCGGCGTGGCGCGGCGCGCGTTCCTCGAAGCGGTGGCGTATTGTGCCGAGCGCACCGCGTTCGGCGAGCGCATCGACCGCTTCCCGATGGTGCAGCACGAGCTCCTGACGATCCTGGCGCTGAATGAGGCGGACCTCGGGCTCGCGCTCGAAGCGGTCGCAGCGTTCGAGACGCGCCAGCAAGATCCGTCGGAGGCGAGGCGGACCTGGCTCCGGCTCGTCACCGCGCTGGCCAAGTACCAGACCGCCGAGCACGCGAATCGCTGCTGCCGCGCCGCGCTCGAAGTGATCGGCGGCAACGCCTACACCGACGATCTGATCCTGGCGCGGCTGGTGCGCGACGCGCAGGTGCTGACGGTGTGGGAGGGTCCGGCCAACATCCAGGCGCTCGAGCTCCTGCGCGCCCTCGGCGAACGGCGCGACGGCTTCGCGGCCTTCGAGACCCGCTGCGCCGAGGCTCTGGAGGCCGCGCCCGGCGTGCTGCAGACTCCGATGCGAGGGGCGCTCAAGGACTGCGGCGCCGCGGTCCGCTATCTCGCCGGCGACCCGGCCGAAGCGCGCCGCCATGCCCGGCGGCTCCTCGCGCTCATGGCCGACCTCCTTGCCGCGGCGCTCCTTTGTGAGGAAGCCGGCGCCGGCATGACCCGGGGCGATGGCCGCAAGACGCTGATCGCGCGCCTGTTCATCGAGGCCAAGCTTCAGCCGCCGCCGCGGCGCGGCATCGTATCCGGCGCCGATTGGGCCGAGCCGCATTTCGATGATCTGATCGCGTGCCGCCCGATCGGTGATACATCGGTGGCTGCCGCCGCCGGCTCGGCCGCGTAGGTTCGTTCAAGGAAGGCTCGCCATGCCCGAAGTCGTCATCGCCGGATATGTCCGCTCCCCGTTCACCTTCGCCAAGAAGGGAGCGCTCGCCAAGGTGCGGCCCGACGACCTCGCCGCCCAGGTGGTGAGGGGTCTGATCGAGCGCACCGGCGTCGATCCGGCGGAGATCGAGGATCTCTTCGTCGGCTGCGCCTTTCCCGAGGGCGAGCAGGGGTTCAATATCGCCCGCATCATCGGCTTCATCGCCGGCCTTCCGATTGGCGTCGCGGGCGCGACGGTCAATCGCTTCTGCGGCTCCTCGATGCAGGCGATCCACATGGCGGCCGGCGCGATCAAGCTGAACGCCGGCGAGGCCTTCGTCTGTGCCGGGGTCGAGTCCATGACGCGGGTGCCGATGGGTGGCTTCAACCCGGCGCCCAACCCGGCGCTCCACGAGCGCTACCCCGAGGTCTACATCGACATGGGAACGACCGCCGAGAACCTGGCGCGAGACTACGCCATCGCGCGGCGCGACCAGCAGGAGCTTGCGGTGCAGAGCCACGCCAAGGCGGCGGCGGCGCGCGGCACGGGCAAGTTCGCGGCCGAGATCGTGCCGATCGTGCAGGGCAATCTGCGCGTCGAGGAGGACGGCTGCATTCGCGCCGGAACCACGCAGGAAGTGCTCGATGGCCTCGAGCCCGCCTTCGACAAGGACGGCACCGTCACCGCCGGCACCTCCTCGCCGCTGACCGATGGCGCCGCCGCCGTGCTGGTGTGCAGCGCGGGCTTCGCCGGGCGTCATGGTTTGAAGCCGCTCGCCCGCATCCGCAGCATCGGCGTTTCGGGCTGCCAACCCGAGCGGATGGGTATCGGCCCGGTCGGCGCCACCGCCAAGGCACTCCGCCGCGCCGGCCTGACGCTGGCCGAGGTCGATATCATCGAGCTCAACGAGGCCTTCGCGGCCCAGGCGCTCGCGGTCGTGCGCGAATCGGGGATGGCGATGGAGCGGCTCAATCTCGACGGCGGGGCGCTCGCGCTCGGCCACCCGCTCGGCGCCACGGGCGCCCGCATCACCGGCAAGGCGGCGCAGCTCCTCAAGCGCGAGGGCAAGCGCTACGCGCTGGCGACGCAGTGCATCGGCGGCGGCCAGGGCATCGCCACGATCCTCGAAGCCGCGTGAGCGCCGTGAGCGCGATTCGCAAGGTCGCCGTCATCGGCGCCGGGGTGATGGGCAGCGGCATTGCTGCCCATGTCGCCAACGCGGGCACGCCGGTGGTGCTGCTCGACATCGTCGCCAAGGGCGAGCGGCGCAGCGCGCTCGCCGAGGCCGCTATCGAGCGGCTCGGCAAGCAGAGCCCGGCGCCCTTGATGGACCCGCGCAACGTCGAACGGATCACGCCCGGCAATCTCGGGGACGACCTCGGCCTGCTCGCGGATTGCGACTGGATCTGCGAGGCGGTGCTCGAGAACCTCGCGATCAAGCACGCGACCTACCGCACCCTCGAAGCCGCCCGCCGGCCGGGTTCGATCATCACCTCGAACACCTCGACGATCCCGCTCAAGGCGCTGGTCGAGGGCCTGCCCGGCAGCTTCGTGCGCGACTTCGCCATCACCCACTTCTTCAACCCCGTGCGCTACATGCGCCTGCTCGAGGTGGTACCCGGCCCGAGCACCCGGGCGGATGCACTTGCCGCGCTCGGCGGCTTCGCCGATGAGCGGCTCGGCAAGACCGTGGTCCGGTGCAAGGACACGCCGGGCTTCATCGCCAACCGCATCGGCATCTTCTGGTCGACGGTGGCGATGGTGGAGGCGCTGGCGCTCGGCCTGAGCGTCGAGGAGGCGGACGCCATCGTCGGCGCCCCGATGGGCATCCCCAAGACCGGCATCTTCGGGTTGATGGACCTGACCGGCATCGACCTCGCGCCGCACATCAACGACAGCATGCTGAAGCTGTTGCCAGCCGAGGATCCGTTCCGCATCGTGTTCGACGCGCACGGCCCGCTTGCCCGGCTGATCGCGGACATGATCCGCGAGGGCCACACCGGCCGGAAGGGCAAGGGCGGGTTCTACCGCCTCGTCACGGCCGATGGCGAACGGCGCAAGGAAGCGCGCGATCTCGCGACCGGGGCCTACCGCCCGGCCGAGAAGCCGGAGTTCGAGAGCGCGAGGGCAGCGCGGCGGGGCGGTCTGCGCGCGCTGGTCGAGCATGCGGATGCCGGTGGGCGCTACGCCTGGCGCGTGCTGAGCCAGGTTTTGTCCTATGCCGCGGAGCTAGTGCCGGAAATCAGCGATGACGTCGCCGCGGTCGATACCGCGATGCGCACCGGCTATGCCTGGAAGCAGGGCCCGTTCGAGCAGATCGATGCGCTCGGCACCGCGTGGTTCGCCGAGCGGCTTGCCGCCGACGGGCGCCCGGTCCCGCCGCTCCTCGCCGCAGCGGCGGGGCGGCCGTTCTACCGCGAGGCGGGGGCCGCCGCCGAAGTGCTGTCACCGGCGGGCCGCTACGTCAGCATCGCCGTGCGCCCGGACGCGTGGCGGCTGGCCGACAAGAAGCGCGGGCGTCAGCCGATCGCGAGCAATCCTTCGGCGAGCCTCTGGGATGTCGATGACGGCGTCGCCTGCCTCGAGTTCCACAGCAAGATGAATGCGATCGACGCCGGCACGCTGGCGCTGGTCGTGCGCGCCGCGCAGCTGCACAGGCAGGGCTTCAAGGCGCTGATCATCGGCAACGACGGCGAGAACTTCTCGGTCGGCGCCAACATCGGGCTCGCCTTGTTCGCGGCCAACGCCGCGATGTGGCCGCTCCTCGAGCAGAACGTCAAGGCGGGCCAGGACGCCTATCTCGGGCTCAAGTACGCGCCGTTTCCCGTGGTCGGCGCGCCAGCGGGGATGGCGCTCGGTGGCGGTTGCGAGATCCTTCTGCACTGCTCAGCGATCCAGGCCCACGCCGAGACCTACATGGGCCTGGTCGAGACCGGGGTGGGGATCATCCCGGCGTGGGGCGGCACCAAGGAAATGGTGAGCCGCGCCGCACTGGCGCCGGGGCGGCCGGGCGGGCTGATGCCGCCGGTCGCCCAGGCCTTCGAGACCATCAGCCTGGCCAAGATCTCGCGCTCGGCGGCCGAGGCGCGTGCGCTCGGCTTCCTCCGGCCGGGCGACGGCATCACGATGAACCGGGACCGCCTGCTCGCCGACGCCAAGGCCAAGGCGCTCGATCTGGCACGGGACTATCAGCCGCCGAAGCCGGCCGAGATCGTGCTGCCCGGGCCGAGCGGCCGCGTCGCGCTGGACTTGGCGGTGACGGGCTTCGTCAAGGCGGGCAAGGCGAGCCGCCACGACCAGTTCGTCGCCCGCGCGCTCGCCACGGTGGTGACGGGCGGCGGCACCGACATGACCGAGGCGGTGAGCGAAAAGCAGCTCCTGGCGCTCGAGCGCGAAGCCTTCCTCGCGCTCATCCGCCTGCCCAAGACGCTCGACCGCATGGAGCACACCCTCGCCACCGGCAAACCCCTGCGCAACTGAGCCACACGGAGTTCCGTCATGCCGAGCTACCGCGCGCCGCTGCGCGACATGCGCTTCCAGCTCGAGGAGGTCCTCGGCATCGAGAGCCTGCGCAACCTGCCCGGTTTCGCCGATGCCGGCGGCGATCTCGTCGCCGCGGTCCTCGGCGAGAGCGCCAAGATCGCCGAGGAGGTGCTCCTGCCGCTCAACCAGTCGGGCGACCGTGAGGGCTGCCGCTTCGCCGATGGCGTCGTCACCACGCCCGCGGGTTTCCGCGCGGCCTTCCGCACCTTTGCTGAAGGTGGCTGGATCGGCCTCAGCGGCGATCCCGACTACGGCGCCCAGGGCCTGCCTTACGTGCTCGCGACCGCCGTCTCCGAGATGATGATCAGCGCCAATATGGCGTTCAGCACGTATCCCGGATTGATCGCCGGCGCCATCGAGGCGATCTCCCGGCACGGCAGCGCGGCCCAGAAGCGCACCTACCTGCCCCGCCTGTTCAAGGGCGAGTGGGGCGGCACGATGAACCTGACGGAGCCGCACTGCGGCACCGACCTCGGCCTCCTGCGCACGCGCGCCGAGCCCCGCGCGGACGGCAGCTATGCGATCACCGGCACCAAGATCTTCATCTCGGCCGGAGAGCACGATCTCACCGACAACATCATCCACTTAGTTCTCGCCCGCATCGCCGGCGCACCGGCCGGGACCAGGGGCATCAGCCTGTTCATCGTGCCGAAGTACCTGGTGAATGGGGACGGGACGCTGGGGGCGCGCAACGGCGTCGCGTGCGGCTCGATCGAGCACAAGATGGGGCTCCGCGCCTCGGCCACCTGCGTGATGAACTACGAGGACGCCACCGGCTTCCTGATCGGCGAGGCGAACCGCGGCATGCGGGCGATGTTCACGATGATGAACGCGGCCCGCATCGGCGTCGGCCTGCAGGGCCTCGCGCTCTCCGAGATCGCCTATCAGAACGCCGCCGCCTATGCCCGCGAGCGGCGGCAGGGCCGGGCGCTCACCGGCCCGGCGTTCCCCGACCAGCCGGCCGATCCGATCATCGTCCACCCCGACGTGCGCCGCATGCTGATGACCATGCGCGCCTTCACCGAGGGGGGGCGGGCGCTCTTGTTGCGCACCGCCCTCGCGATCGACCTCGCGCACAAGGACGCGGACGCCGAGGCCCGGCGCGATGCCGAGGACTACGCCGCCCTGCTCACGCCGGTGGTCAAGGCGACGCTGACCGACCTCGGCTTCGAATCCGTCAACCTCGGCCTGCAGTGCTTCGGCGGCGCCGGCTACATCCGCGAGACCGGCATGGAGCAGTTCGTGCGCGATGCCCGTATCACCCAGATCTACGAGGGCACCAGCGGCATCCAGGCGCTCGACCTGGTCGGGCGCAAGCTCCCGGCCCACACCGGGCGCTACCTCCGCCAGTTCTTCCACCCGCTCGACCGATTCCTCCAGGATGAGATGGCGAATCCCGCGCTCAAGGAGTTCGTGTCGCCGCTCGCGCGGGCGTTCGCGCGGCTCCAGCAGGTCACCGCCTGGATCGGCGAGGAGGGGCTCAAGGACCCCGAGCAGGCGGGTGCGGCGGCGGCAGACTACCTGCGCCTGTTCGGGCTGGTGGCGCTCGGCCACGCCTGGGCGGGCATGGCCAAGGTAGCGGCCGAGCGGCTCGCTTCGGGCACCGCGGAGGCGCCGTTCTACACCGCCAAGCTCGCCACGGCGCGCTTCTTCATGGCCAAGATGCTGCCCGACACGGCGGCGCTGCAGGCCCGCATCACCGCCGGCGCCGCGCCGGTCATGGCGCTCGCCGCCGAGGCGTTCTGAGGCACTACTCGACGGTCACCGACTTCGCCAGGTTGCGCGGCTGATCGACATCGGTGCCCTTGCGCACGGCGGCGTGGTAGGCGAGGAGCTGCACCGGGATGGCATAGAGGATCGGCGTCACCAGCGGGTGCACGGCGGGCAGCGCGATCGAGGCCCGCACCATGTCGCCGAGTGCCCGGATGCCCTTGTCGTCGCTCAAGAAGACGACGCGCGCGCCGCGCGCCACCACCTCCTGCATGTTCGAGGCGGTCTTCTCGAACAAGGCGTCCGAGGGCGCGATCACGATCACCGGCACGTCCTCATCGATCAACGCGATCGGGCCGTGCTTGAGCTCGCCCGCGGCGAATCCCTCGGCGTGGATATAGGAGATCTCCTTGAGCTTCAGCGCCCCCTCGAGCGCGATCGGGTAGTTGATGCCGCGCCCGATGTAGAGCACGTCGCGGGCCTCGGCGATCTCGCGCGAGAGCTGCTCGATCGCCTCATCGTGGTTGAGCACTTCGGCGGCGCGCGCGGGCACCTCGCTGAGGGCGTGCGAGAGCTCCGCCTCCTCGGCCCGCGTGATCGCGCCACGCGCCCGCGCCGTGGCGATGGCGATGCACGCGAGGGTCACGAGCTGGCAGGTGAACGCCTTGGTCGAGGCGACCCCCATCTCGGGACCCGCGTGCATCTGAAACACCACGCCAGACTCGCGCGCCATCGTGCTCTCGGGGACGTTGACGATGCTGGCGATGTGCTGGCCCTGCTCCCGGCACAAGCGCAGCGCGGCCAGCGTATCCGCGGTCTCGCCCGACTGCGAGATGAAGAGCGCCAGCCCGCCCTTGGGGAGCGGCGCCTCGCGGTAGCGGAACTCGGAGGCGATATCGATCTCGACCGGCAGTCGGGCGATCTGCTCGAACCAGCACTTGGCGACCATCGCGGCGTAGAACGAGGTGCCGCAGGCGACCATCGTCAAGCGCGTGAGCTTGGCGAGGTCGAAGGGCAGCGCGGGCAGCGCGATCGTGTGGTCGGCCGGATTGAAGAATCCGTTCAGCGTCTCGCCGATGACCGAGGGTTGCTCGTGGATCTCCTTGGCCATGAAATGGCGGTGGTTGCCCTTGCCGATCAGTGCGCTCGAGAGCGCGGTGATCCGCACGGGGCGATTGACGCGGCGGTCGGCGTCGTCGAACACGGTCGCGCCGTCATGCGTCAGGATGGCCCAGTCGCCGTCCTCGAGGTAGGTCACGCGGTCAGAGAACGGCGCCAGCGCCAAGGCATCGGAGCCCAGGAACATCTCGCCCTCGCCCCATCCGATGCAGAGCGGACTGCCGCGCCGCGCTCCGACCATCAGGTCATGCTCGCCGGCGAACACGATGGCCAGCCCGAACGCGCCCTCGATCCGCTTCAGGGCCCGGCGCGTCGCCTCGACCGGCGTCGCGCCCCCCTCGATCAGGCGGGTGATGAGGTGGACCACGGCCTCGGTGTCGGTGTCGCTCTCGAAGCGGCGGCCCTCTGCGATCAGCTCCTCGCGCAGCTCGCGGAAGTTCTCGATGATGCCGTTGTGCACGACCGCGACGCGGTTGCTCGCATGCGGATGGGCATTGCGCTCGTTCGGTACGCCATGGGTCGCCCAGCGCGTGTGGCCGATCCCGGTAGTGCCGACCAGCGGCTTCTCCGCGAGCAGGGTGCCGAGGTTGCCCAGCTTGCCCTCCGCCCGGCGCCGCTCGATGCGGTCGTTGACCAGCGTCGCGATGCCGGCCGAGTCGTAGCCCCGGTATTCGAGCCGGCGCAGCCCCTCGAGCAGGATCGGGCCGACCTCACGCTTGGCGATGGCGCCGATGATGCCGCACATGGCTACCTGCCCTTTCGTTGCGGGGTGCGCCGCTCGCGTCTGGCGTGCGAGCGCTCCGTCCAGCCCTCGACGGCGCTCTGCGGCGGCCGGGCAATGCCGAGCGCACCGTCGGGAACGTCCTTGGTAATGACCGAGCCGGCGCCGATCACGGCGCCCTCGCCCACGCGCACCGGCGCGATCAGGGAGGTGTTAGAGCCGATGAAGGCGCCGGCGCCAATCTCGGTGCGCGCCTTGGCGTAGCCGTCGTAGTTGCAGGTGATGGTGCCGGCGCCGATGTTGGCACGCGCGCCGACGCTGGTGTCACCGATGTAGCTCAGGTGGTTGGCCTTGGCGCCGACGCCGATGGCGGCGTTCTTGACCTCGACGAAGTTGCCGATGCGGGCCGCCGGTCCGATGGCAGCACCGGGGCGCAGGCGCGCGAAGGGTCCGATCGCGGCGCCGGCCTCGATGACCGCGCCCTCGAGATGGCAGAACGCGCGGATCGTCACGCCATCGCCGATGCGCACGCCGGGACCGAACACCACGCTCGGCTCGACCACGACGTCTTCGCCGAGCACGGTATCGAAGCTGAAGAAGACGCTCGCCGGGTCGATCAACGTCGCGCCGCCGGCCATGGCGCGAGCGCGCAGCTCGTTCTGCGC
>VGEJ01000089.1 GCA_016869335.1 Alphaproteobacteria bacterium
GCGCGCCGCGCTGACGGAGGCCGAGGCCGCGCTCGCCCAGCGCGAGCGGACCATTGCTGGCCTCGACCGCCGGCTCCGCGCGATCGAGGCAAGCCGGCTGCAAGAGCTCGAGCGCTATCGCTCGGAGTTCTTCGGCCGCCTGCGCTATGCGCTCGGCCAGCGCAACGACGTCCAGATCGTCGGCGACCGCTTCGTGTTTCAGGCCGAGGTGCTGTTTCCGCCGGGCTCGGCGGCGCTCGATGAGGCCGGGCGCGGCGCGCTCCGGGCGCTTGCCCGCACGCTCGCCGAGGTCGCCACGACGATCCCCACCGACCTGCCCTGGGTGCTGCGCGTCGATGGCCACACGGACCGGGTGCCGATCGCGACGCCGGCGTTCCCCTCCAACTGGGAGCTCTCGGCCGCCCGCGCGATCACCGTCGTGCGCTTCCTGACCGCCGAGGGCATCTCGGCGCGCCGGCTGGTCGCGGCCGGATTCGCCGAGCACCAACCGCTCGATCCCGGCGACGACGAGATCGCGTATCGGCGAAACCGCCGCATCGAGATCAAGCTCACCGAGCGCTGAAGCGCCTACGGCTCCGGCAGGCCGACGCGGGTGAGCAGCCGGCTCTGGCGGCGCTGGAGCTTCGCCGCGGCGAAGTCCGCGATCAGCTCCAGGAACAGGCGGTGCCAGTTGATCTCGGCCTTCAGGTGCAGGAACACCCCGCCGAGGCCGATCGCGGCGCGGTCCATGAACACGAACTCGCGCGGCGGGCGCACGCCGCCGAGCTCGCGCAGCCGCCGGTGCACTTTCTCGGCGACCTCGACGCCGTAGGGCCTGCCCTTGCCGAACTCCTGGATGCGGCGGGCGCGGTCCTCGAGCAGCGGCGCGTAGACGAACTCGGCCCACAGGCTGAGGGTATCGAGCACCTCCCGCGACAGGCCGGTGAAGCCCCAGGTCTCGTAAGCGTGGACCGCGAGCGCGCGGTCGTTGCGCTGGAGCGCATGGTAGAGGTCGATCACTCCCTGCACGAACTTCGCCCCGAAGATGCGGATGCAGCCGAAGTCGAGGAGGTTGATCGAGCAGTCTTCGCGCCCCGAGTAGTTGCCGAGGTGCGGGTCGGCGTGGATGACGCCGTAGCGGTAGAACGGCAGGTACCAGGCACGGAACAGGTTGGTGGCGAGGGCGTTGCGGCTGGCGGCGGGGTCCTCCTTGAACTGCAGCAACGGGCGGCCCTCGAGCCCGGTCATGGTGAGGAGGCGCTTCGTCGAGAGCGCCGGCAGCGACTCGGCGACGTGCACGTTGGGCTCGTGCTTCAGCATCGCGCCGTAGAGGTCGAGGTGGCGGCGCTCGCGCTCGTAGTCGAGCTCCTCGCGCAGGCGCTCGGCGATCTCGGCGTGGATATCGGAGGTGTCGATGCTGCGGTCGTAGCGCTGATAGAGCGCAAAGATCAGCTTGAGCTGCCCGAGATCGGCGGCGACGGCCGAGGCCATGTTGGGATACTGCAGCTTGCAAGCAAGCGCGCGTCCGTCGTGCGCGACCGCGCGGTGCACCTGCCCGAGCGAGGCCGCGGCGGCGGCCGTGTGCTCGAAGGAGCGGAACTTGCGCTCCCAGTCGGGCCCGAGCTCGGCCGCCATGCGCCGGCGGACGAACGCCCAGCCCATCGGCGGGGCATTGGCTTGAAGCTGGGCGAGCTCCTGACCGTACTCGCGGGGCAGCGCCTCGGGGATGGTCGAGAGAATCTGCGCCACCTTCATCAGCGGCCCCTTGAGGCCGCCGAGCGCCCGGCGCAGCTCGGCGGCGTGGCGCTCGCGATCGAGTGGCACGCCGAGATAGCGTTCGCCGGCGAGCCGTGCGGCGAGCCCGCCGACGGCCGAGCCGACCCGGGCATAGCGCCGCATCCGGCCGGTCAGGCTCGCCGCTTCCCTGTCGCGTTTGTCCTCGGCCATCGGCTCAGGCGGTCGCGAGATCGTCGATGAAGCGCTCGATCAGCCCGAGGCCGCGCGACCAGAAGCCCGGGTCGCTCGCGTCGAGCCCGAAGGGTGCCAGCAGCTCCCGGTGCCGGAGCGTGCCGCCGGCCGCGAGCAGCGCCAGGTACTTCGCAGCGAAGCCCTCGGGCGCGGTCTCGTAGGTGGCATAGAGCGAGTTCACCAGGCAGTCGCCGAACGCGTAGGCGTAGACGTAGAACGGCGTGTGCACGAAATGCGGGATGTAGCACCAGTAGTTGGCGTAGGGCGGCGCGAAGTGGAACGCCGGGCCGAGGCTCTCCTGCTGGACGCCGAGCCAGAGCGCACCGAGCCGCTCGACGGCAAGCTCGCCCGCGTGCCGCTCGGCGTGCACCAGACGCTCGAACTCGTAGAAGGCGATCTGGCGCACGACGGTATTCAACATGTCCTCGACCTTGGCGGCGAGAAGCGCGCGTCGCGCCGGCGCCGGCGCCTCGGCGAGGAGCGCCCGAAACGTGAGTTGCTCGCCGAACACGGAGGCGGTCTCGGCCAGGGTCAGCGGCGTCTCCGCCATCAGCGGGCCCTGGCGCGCCGCCAGCACCTGGTGCACGCCGTGCCCAAGCTCGTGCGCCAGCGTCATCACATCGCGCGTCTTGCCGAGATAGTTGAGCAGGAGGTAAGGGTGGACGCTCGGCACCGTGGGGTGAGCGAAGGCACCGGGCGATTTGCCTTTCCGCACCGGCGCATCGATCCACGGGTGCGCGAAGAAACGCTCGCCGGTCTCGGCGAGCTCGGGCGAGAAACGGCGGTAGGCATCCAGCACCAGCGCCCGCGCCTCGTCCCAGCCGTAGAGCCGGTCGTCGGTTTCGGGCAGCGGCGCGTTGCGGTCCCAGTGCTCGAGCCGCTCCTTGCCGAGCCAGCGCGCCTTGAGCGCGTAATAGCGGTGCGAAAGCCGCGGATAGGCCGCGCGCACGGCCGCGACAAGCGCCTCCACGACCTCGGGCTCGACCCGGTTGGCGAGGTGGCGCGCCATCGCCGGCGAAGGGTAGCCCCGCACCTTGTCCTCGATCGCCTTGTCCTTTGCGAGCGTATTGGTGATCAGCGCGAGCAGGCGGATGTTGGCCGCGAACACCGCATCGAGCCCTGCCGCCGCCGCACGCCGCGACTCCGGATCCTTGTCCGAAAGCCGGTGCAGCGCGGCCTCGAGCGGCAGCTCGGCGCCGGCAACCGGAACCATGAGCTGCGCCAGCGTTTCGTCGAACAGCCGCGTCCACGCCGTCCGGCCCGACACCTCCTTCTCGTGCAACAGGCTCTCGCGGGCCTCGTCGAGTTGATAGGGACGGAAGGCGCGGAGATCGCGCAGCCACGGCCGATAGCGGGCGAGCGCCGGCGCCGACCCAAGCCGGGCCGCGAGGACATCGTCATCGATCCGGTTGAGTTCGAGCGCGAAGAACAGGAGATCCGTGGTGATCGCGTTCACCGCCTCCTGGGTGTCCTGGAAAAACCGGCCGAGCGCGGGATCGCTCAGGTCCGCGGCATAGCTGAGCCCGGCATAGCTCGTCAGCCGGCCGAGCTTCTCCTCGATCACCTCGTAGGCCGCGATGGCGGCTCCGAGTGCCGGTCCGTCGAGCGCCGTGACGAGACCCGCATAGCGCGCCCGGAAGTCCCGCGCAGCTTTGGCGGCGGCGGCCAGGTCGTCGCGAAACAGGGCCGACTCGCGGCCGGGATAAAGGTCGCTCAGGTCCCAGGAGGGTGGCGAACCCAGGGACTCCGGTGCGCGTACCGCCTGGGTCATCGGCTAAGCGCGGTGATGGTCGCGATACCAGGCGACGAAGGCCGGCACGCCCTCATCGATCGAAGTGCGCGGATGAAAGCCGAGGTCGCGCTCGCTCGCCGCGATGTCGGCAAAGCTCTCCTTGACGTCGCCCGGCTGCATCGGTTCGAGGATCTTCTCGGCACTCCGCCCCAGCGCCTGTTCGAGCACCGCGATAACTCGTAGCAGCGGCTCGGAGCGGTGGTTGCCGAGGTTGTAGACCCGATGGGGCGCCGGCCCGCCATCAACGGGCGGCGGCCGGTCGAGGGCGGCCAGCGTGCCCGCAACAATGTCGCTGATGAACGTGAAGTCGCGCTTCATGTCGCCGTGGTTGAATACGTGAATCGACTCGCCGGCGAGGATCGCCTTGGTGAACAGGTAGAGCGACATGTCCGGCCGCCCCCACGGGCCGTAGACGGTGAAGAAGCGGAGCCCCGTCTGCGGCAGGCGGTAGAGGTGGGCGTAGCACTGGCTCATCAGCTCGTCGGCCTTCTTGGTCGCGGCATAGAGCGAGACCGGGGCGTCGACCCGGTCCTCGACCGCGAACGGCAGCTTGGCGTTGCCGCCGTAGACCGAGCTCGAGCTCGCATACACCAGATGCTCGCACCGCGGCAGGTGACGGCACAGCTCGAGGATCACCATGTGGCCGACCAGGTTGGCCTGGACGTAGTCGAAGGGGTGGCTGAAGGAATGCCGCACCCCGGCCTGGGCCGCGAGATGGACGACGCGGCTGATGTCGCTCCGCCGGCCGATGGCATCGGCCATCGCGGCGCGGTCGGCGATATCGAGGCGCAGGAAGTCGAAGCCGCGACGCCCGTGGAGCCGCGCCAGGCGCGCCTCCTTGAGCCGCACGTCGTAATAGGCATTCAGGTTGTCGAGGCCGATCACCGCCTCGCCCCGGGCCAGCAGCGCCTCGGCGACGTGATAGCCTATGAAACCGGCCACTCCGGTGACAAGCACGGGCACTGCGATCCTCCTCACGCGCGGGCGAGGACATCCTGCCGAAGACGCTAGCGTCCATGATACGCCAATCGGGACTAGCGAGATCCGTCTTCAGGAAATAGGCCACCTACGCGGTGCAGGAGGTGATGAACTGGCCGCACTCGACCACCGTTTGGTCGGGGCGGGGCTGGCGCAGGGAAGCGCCAAGCACCCGGAACAGAAACCTTAGCCGAGCCGTCCACGGTGCGCGCCGCGCGAGGAGGCGTGCCCGATCGGTGGGAGGGCGCCGTTCGAGGTCCATCAGGAAGTGCCGGACCGCCTCGTCAAGCGAACGGTAGACCTCGTCGAAGGTGCGGCCCTGCACGGCGATATCAAGGTCGATGCAGATCGCCTCCCAGCGGCCGCTTGAGCCCTCCGCGAAGCATCGGACGCGCTTTTGCGTCATGGCTCTTGCCTCCCTAACACGCCACCCGAGCAACGAATCGTCACGGCATACAGAGACCAAGGTGTACATGAGACGAACATGGCATCCCATACCGGCTCCCTCAACGGGCAAAGCCGCTTGGTTTCGCCCGGCGGCGATGCCAAACTGCGGTGATGGCAGCATTGGCGGTCGTCAGCCTCGACGACAAGTACGCCCTGGAATCCGGGCGAATCTTCATCACCGGCAATCAGGCGCTGGTCCGGCTCGCCATCCTGCAGCGCCAGCGCGATGCCAAGGCCGGGCTGAACACCGCGGGCTTCATCTCGGGCTACCGTGGCTCGCCGCTCGGCGCGCTCGATCAGTCGCTCTGGGGTGCCAAGCGCTTTCTTGATCGCGCGCACATTCGCTTCGAGCCCGGCGTCAACGAGGACTTGGCCGCGACCGCGGTGTGGGGCAGCCAGCAACTCGGCCTGTTCCCTGGCGCCAAGTACGACGGCGTGTTCGGGTTCTGGTACGGCAAGGGTCCGGGCGTGGACCGCTGCGGCGATGTGTTCAAGCACGCGAACATGGCCGGCACGGCGCCCTCGGGCGGCGTGCTGGCGCTCGCCGGCGACGACCACGGCGCCGCCTCCTCGACGGTGGCACATCAGAGCGAGCACGCCTTCATCGGTGCCATGATTCCGGTGCTGCATCCGGCGACGGTACAGGAGATCCTCGACTACGGCGTCCATGGCATCGCGATGTCGCGCTACACCGGCGTCTGGGTGGCGCTCAAGCTCGTCAGCCAGACGGTCGAGAGCGCGGCCTCGGTCGATGTCGGCCCCGAACGGCACGCCTTCCAGGTGCCGGACTTCGCCATGCCGCCGGGTGGGCTGCATATCCGCTGGCCCGACGACCGCCACGAGCAGGAACAGCGGCTCCAGCGCTACAAGGTTTATGCCGCGCTCGCCTTTGCCCGCGCCAATCCGATCGACCGCATGGTGATTGATAGCCCGAACCCGCGCTTCGGCATCGTGACCACCGGCAAGGCCTATCTCGACGTGCGCCAGGCGCTCGACGATCTCGGTATCGATGCGGCGCTCGCCGCCGAGATCGGGCTCAGGCTCTACAAGGTCGGCATGGTCTGGCCGCTCGAGCGCGATGGCGCCCGGCGCTTCGCCGAGGGCCTCGATGAGGTGCTGGTGGTCGAGGAGAAGCGGGCGATCATCGAGAACCAGTTCAAGGAGCAGCTCTACAACTGGAAGGAGTCGGTGCGGCCGCACGTCGTCGGCAAGTTCGACGAGCAGGGCGCATGGCTCATTCCGGCCGCCGGCGAGCTGACCCCCGCCCACATCGCGCGGGTGATCGCGCGGCGCATCGAGAAGTTCTTCACCGGCCCCCGCATCCGCGAGCGCCTCGCCTTCCTCGAAGCCAAGGAGCGGGCGCTGAGCCGGGGCACGGCGCTCATCGCGCGCATCCCCTACTTCTGCTCGGGCTGCCCGCACAACACCTCGACCAAGGTCCCCGAGGGCTCCACCGCGCTCGCCGGCATCGGCTGCCACTACATGGCGCTGTGGATGGACCGCGACACCGCAACCTTCACCCACATGGGCGGCGAGGGCGCGAGCTGGATCGGGTTGGCGCCGTTCACCGACACCAAGCACGTGTTCGCCAACCTTGGGGACGGCACCTATTTCCACTCCGGTCTTCTGGCGATCCGCGCCGCGGTGGCGGCCGGAATCACGATCACCTACAAGATCCTATACAACGACGCCGTGGCCATGACCGGCGGACAGCCGGTCGAGGGCCACCTCTCGGTGGCCGACATCAGCCGCCAGGCCTACGCCGAAGGGGTGAAGACCGTGGTGGTGGTCTCCGATGAGCCCGAGAAGTACCCGCCCGGCACGTTCGCGCCCGACGTGCGCGTCCGCCATCGCGATGAGCTGGACCGGGTGCAGCGCGAGCTGCGCGAGGTTCCGGGCGTGAGCGCGCTGATCTATGATCAGACCTGCGCCGCCGAGAAGCGCCGCCGACGCAAGCGCGGTCAGTTTCCCGACCCGGCCAAGCGCGCCGTCATCAACGAGGCGGTGTGCGAGGGCTGCGGCGATTGCAGCGTGCAATCGAACTGCCTCTCTGTCGAGCCGCTGGAGACGGAGTTCGGACGCAAGCGGGTCATCAACCAGTCGTCGTGCAACAAGGACTTCTCGTGCGTCAAGGGCTTCTGCCCGAGCTTCGTCACCGTCCACGGCGGCCGGCTGCGCAAGCCAGCGCCAGCCGCGGGCGATGACTCCTGGATCGCGGAGCTGCCCGAGCCGGCGGTGGCGCCGACGGCCGGCGTCTACAGCGTCCTCATCACGGGTATCGGCGGCACCGGCGTCGTCACCATCGGCCAGATCCTGGGCATGGCGGCCCACCTCGAAGGCCGCGCCTGCTCGGTGCTCGACTTCACCGGGCTCGCCCAGAAGGGCGGCGCCGTCCTCTCGCACCTGCGCATCGCCGAGACACCCGATGCCCTGCACGCCACGCGCATCGCCGCCGGCAACGCCGACCTGCTGATCGGGTGCGACCTGGTGGTCTCGGCCTCCTTCGAGGCGCTGAGCAAGCTCGAACCGGGCCGGGTCCACGCCCTCGTCAACGACCGCATGATCCCGACCGCCGATTTCACGCTGCGCACCGACGCCGAGTTCCCGGGCGAGGCGCTGCGCGGGCTGATCCGCGAGGCGGCGGGGTCCGGCCGGGCCGAGTTCATCGACGGTACGGGTCTGGCCACGGCGCTCCTCGGCGACAGCATCGCCACCAACATGTTCATGCTCGGCTTCGCGGTGCAGCGCGGCTTCATCCCGGTGAGCCGGGTGGCCATCGAGCGCGCGATCGCGCTCAACGACGTGTCGGTCGCCCTGAACCTCACGACGCTGGCGTGGGGCCGGCGCGCCGCGCTCGAGCTCGATGCGGTGACGCGCCTCGCCCGGCCGCGCCGGTCGAGCGGGGAGCGGCCGCGGCAGGAGCAGAGTCTCGATGAGCTGATCGGGCATCGCGCGCGTGAGCTCACGGCCTATCAGAACGCGGCGCTAGCCGAGCGCTATCGCGCGCTGGTGTGCCGCGTCGAGAAGGCCGAGGGCGAGCGAGCGCCCGGCCGCCATGGTCTGGCCGAGGCCGCCGCGCGTTACTACTACAAGCTCCTCGCCTACAAGGACGAGTACGAGGTCGCCCGACTCTACGCATCGGGCGCCTTCGAGCGCCGCTTGGCGGCCGAGTTCGAGGGCGACTGGCGGCTGCGCTTCCACCTCGCGCCGCCCTTGCTCGCGCGCCGCGATCCCGAGACAGGGTACCTCCTCAAGCGCGAATTCGGCCCCTGGATACTGAGCGCCTTCCGCCTGCTGGCGCGCTTGCGCGGCCTGCGCGGCACCGCCTTCGACATCTTCGGCCGCACCGCCGAGCGCAAGCGCGAGCGGGCGCTCATCGGTGACTACGAGCGCACCCTCGAGGAGCTAATGGCCGGCCTGACTTCCGACAACCACGCGCTCGCGGTCGAGATCGCCGGCATCCCCGAACACATCCGCGGCTACGGCCACGTCAAGGAGCGCCACTTGGCGGCGGCCGAGCGCCGCGCCGCCGAGCTGATGGCGGCGTTCCGCGAACCGGCGCCGCGGGCGAGCGCGGCGGAGTAGGTGGCCGGCTCCGCCCTGGTGGTCGGCGTGGGTCCCGGGCTCGGGG
>VGEJ01000090.1 GCA_016869335.1 Alphaproteobacteria bacterium
CGCCGTTGGGACCCATGGACGGGGCTGGGCGGAAGGCCTCGCGCTCGATCGCCTCGATCAGTCCTGCGATGGCAACGGCGATCAGAGCGGCTGGAACGAGGGCTCCATTGAGGGCGCCGAAGGCGCTGCCGCCCTCGCCGCGCCACCCGAGCGCGAGATTCGCCGCCAGCAGCGAAACCAGGATCACGGTCGTCGCCGGCCAGAACAGAAGTCGGAGCAGTGCGCCGCTTGCCAGGAGAATGACCGACAGGAGCGCCGTGTCCAAGGGCTCGTGCGGCCGGACCAGCAGTCCGATCGCCAGCGCATCGGCGGTGCCGGTGAACGCTGCCAGCCAGAGGATCGGCTGCGCGTGGCGGCGGACGAAGGGGGCGAACGTCAACCAGAAGACCGCAAACAGGACGAGGCAGTACGCCAGGCGGAGCGCCAGTCCCTCCACGACGGCCGCCCCCCTCGGCAAGATCGCCGAACAACGGCACCGCGTAAGCGACGATCAAGACCGGGAGGAGCCCGCGCAGATAGGGCACGATGCGCGCGGCATGGTGGCGGCGAAACGCGGCCTCGGCCTCGTCGTCGAAGCGATGAAACGGGGAAGCCATGCCGCGCTACGCTGTGTGTTCAGATTCGGTGGTTCGGAGGCGACCGGTTACCACCGGTCCGGGAGGAGCCTAGAAATACGCGTGCAGCAGCCGAACCCGCCATGACAGGGACCACAGTCCGCGGGCGCGCTATCGTCCCGGTTCGGCGCGGCTGTGAGCGGCATCACCGGCTGCGGCCCGCCGGGGCGCGGCGTTAGGGTTACGCATGAGCATCCTGTTTCGGCGCAAGCTTAGCTTCGAGTATGGTGCCATCGCCAGTCTTTCACCGCTGGTCCGCCGCATCGTGGCGCGCAACCCCTCGCCGTTCACGCTCTATGGCACGGGAACCTACATCGTCGGGCGCGGCCAGGTCGCGGTGATCGATCCGGGGCCCGATCTCGCGCCGCACGTGGTGGCGTTGACCCGGGCGCTCGACGGCGAGACGGTGACCCACATTCTGGTGACGCACACGCACCGCGACCACTCGCCCGCCGCCGCCGCCTTGCGACGCATGACCGGAGCGCCGACCGCCGGCTTCGGCCCGCATCGCGCGCTCGGGCCGGGTGAGGATGCCGTGGAGGAAGGCGCGGACTACGACTTCCGGCCCGACCTGGTTCTCGCCGATGGCGCGCTGGTGCGCGGCTCGGGGTGGTCGATCGAGGCCGTGCACACTCCCGGCCACACCGCGAACCACCTCTGCTTCGCGTTGCGCGAGGAGCGGCTCTTGTTCTGTGGCGATCACGTGATGGCATGGTCGACCACCGTGATAGCGCCGCCCGACGGCGACATGGCTGCCTACCGAGCGAGCCTGCGCACGCTGCTCGACCGCACCGAGGTGCGGCTGTGGCCGACCCACGGCCCGGCCGTCGAGGAACCGGCGCGGCACGTGCGCGCCCTCCTCGCCCATCGCGCCGACCGCGAGGCGGCGATCCTGGCCTGCGTGGCGCGCGGGGTGGGCACGATTCCGGCCATGGTCGAGGAGATCTATCGCGACACGCCGCGCACGCTTCACGCTGTCGCGGCGCGCTCGGTCCACGCCCATCTGATCGAGCTGGTCGCGACCGGCCGCGTGACCTGCGATGGCCAGCCCGCGCTGTCGGCGCGTTACGCGGTCGGCAAGATGTAGTCGCGATACTGCGCGCGGAGCTGCGACTTGATGAGCTTGCCGGTGCCGGTGTGGGGCAGCTCAGGCACCACGAGCACCTCGTCCGGCAGCCACCAGTTCGGCACCCGGCCCGCGAGATAAGCGAGCATCTGCGGCTTGTCGATGGTGCGACCGGCCGCGGGCACCACCAGCAGCAGCGGACGCTCGTCCCACTTCGGGTGCTTCACCGCGACCACGCATGCCTCGCGCACCGCCGGGTGGCCAACCGCCAGGTTCTCGATCTCTATCGAGCTGATCCACTCACCGCCCGACTTGATCAGGTCCTTGGCCCGGTCGACGACCTGCATGTAGCCCTGCGCGTCGATCGTGGCGACGTCTCCGGTGTTGAACCAGCCATCGTCAAAGGCCTCGCCGCCCTCGTCCTTATAGTAGGCCTGACAGACCCACGGCCCGCGCGCCCACAAGTTGCCGAAGGTCTTGCCGTCGTGCGCAAGCGCGCGGCCAGCATCGTCGGTGATCTTGAGCTCGACGCCACAGACCGCACGGCCCTGCTTCTCCTGGATCGCGAAGCGCTCCGCCGCCGGCAACTCGGCCATGCCGGGCTTGAACGCGCACACCGTACCGAGCGGACTCATCTCGGTCATGCCCCAAGCGTGCAGCATGTGCACACCATGATCGACCTCGAAGGCCTCGATCATCGCCCGCGGCACCGCCGAGCCGCCGCACACCACACGCTCCAGGGTGGAGAAGCGCTCGCCGCTCTCGCGCATGTGGCCAAGCACGCCGAGCCAGACGGTCGGCACACCCGCGCTCATCGTCACCCGCTCCGCCTCCATCAACTCGTGGAGGCTCGCGCCATCGAGCTTCGGGCCGGGCAGCACCAGTTTCGCGCCGGTCATCGCGGCGGCGTAGGGAATACCCCAGGCGTTGACGTGAAACATCGGCACCACCGGTAGGATGCTGTCGCGGCACGAGATCGCGAGCGCGTCGACGCTGCAGGCGGCGTAGGCGTGCAACACCGTCGAGCGATTCTGATAGACCACGCCCTTCGGGTGCCCGGTGGTGCCCGAGGTGTAGCACATCGACGACGCGGTGCGCTCATCGAGGGGGGGCCAGGGACGGGTGTCGGGCTGCCCCGCCAGCAGCGTCTCGTAGCACAGCGCGCCCGGCAGTGTGGTCGCTGGCATATGGGCCGCATCCGTCATGATGACGTAGGCCTTGACGGTGTCGAGGCTCGGCGCCAGCGCCTCGGCGAGCGGCACGAAAGTGAGATCGAGGAACAGGCACGTGTCGGCGGCGTGGTTGAGGATGTAGGCGAGCTGATCGGGAAACAGCCGCGGGTTCATGGTGTGCAGGACGGCGCCCATGCCGGATACCCCGTAGTAGAGCTCGAGGTGGCGGTAGCCGTTCCACGCCAGCGTCGCGACCCGGTCACCCGGAGCGATCCCGAGATGGCGGTCGAGCGCGTGGGCGAGCTGCTTGGCCCGGCGCGCGAGCGCCGCATAGCTGTAGCGGTGGATGGGCCCTTCAACGCTGCGCGAGACAATCTCGCGCTCGCCATGGTTACGCGCTGCGTGCTCGATCAAGGACGAGACGAGCAGCGGCCGATCCATCATCGAACCGAGCATGACGCACCTCCTTGCCGCCAGCAGGCTCGGACATCGGCCGCGATGATGCAAGTCCGCCCCGCGATTTGCCAGTCGGGCTCCGCTCTCCTAGAGTGGCTCGAACCGCAAACGGAGACCCGCGCATGACCCAGCGCACCATGAGCCGACAGAACTCGACCGCGAACCGCGATCTGGCGAGCGTCCTGCATCCCTATACGAATCTCGTGCGCCATCGCCGCCGCGGCCCGTTCATCGTCACCGGCGGCAAGGGCGTCTACATCTGGGACGAGAACGGCAGGCAGTACCTCGAGGGGCTGGCCGGGCTGTGGTGCGCAGGGCTGGGCTACAACGAGGAGGCGCTGATCGAGGCCGCAATCAAGCAGATGCGCGCGATGCCGACATACCACAGCTTCGTCGGCAAGACGACGCTGCCGATCATCGGGCTCGCCGAGAAGATCCTGGAAATCTTTCCCCGGCCGATGGGCAAGGTGTTTTTCGCCAACTCGGGCTCGGAGGCAAACGACACCCAGATCAAGCTGGTCTGGTACTACAACAACGCGCTCGGCCGCCCGCACAAGAAGAAGATCATCTCGCGCCGCGGAGCCTATCACGGCGTGACGCTCGGCGCGGGCAGCCTCACCGGCATGCCGATCAACCACACCGCCTTCGATCTACCGATCGCCGGCATCCTGCACACCGACTGCCCACACCACTACCGCTACGCGGAGCCGGACGAGAGCGAAGAGGACTTCGCGACCAGACTCACCGGGAATCTCGAGAAGCTGATCCTGGCCGAGGGGCCGGACACGGTGGCGGCGTTCATCGCCGAGCCGGTCATGGGCGCGATCGGCGCCGTGCCGCCGCCGCGCACCTACTTCGAGAAGGTCCAGGCGATCCTGCGCAAGTACGACATTCTGTTCATCGTTGATGAAGTGATCTGCGGCTTCGGGCGGACCGGCAACATGTTCGCCACCGAGACTTACGACCTGCAGCCCGACTCGGTGAGCTTCGCCAAGATGCTCTCGGCCGCCTACATGCCGATCTCGGCAGTGATGGTCTCGCAGCAGATCTATGATGTCATTGCCGACGAGAGCAACAAGCTTGGCACCTTCGCCCACGGCTTCACCTACTCCGGTCACCCGGTCGCCGCCGCTGTGGCGCTGCGGGCGATCGAGCTGATTGAGGAGCGCGACATCGTCGGCCATGTCCGCGCCGTGGCGCCGCGGTTCCAGAGACGGCTCCACTCCTACGCCAGCCATCCGCTGATCGGCGAGGCGCGCGGCGTCGGGCTGATGGGCGGCCTCGAAATCGTCGCCGACAAGGCGACCAAGGCATCGTTCTCGCCGGCCGGCAGCGCCCCGTTCTATCTCACGCTCCGCGCCGAGGAGCACGGCCTGATCGCGCGGCCGCTGAGCGAGGCCAACTGCTTCGCCCCGCCGCTGATCATCACCGAGCGCGAGATCGACGAGCTGTTCGACCGCTACGAGCGCTCGCTCGATGACACCTACGCCTGGGTCAAGTCCGGCTGTCCGGCCCACGAATAGGAGGCGGCGGCGATGGATGCGGTGCGTTGCGTGCTCGACGCGGGCTGCACGCTGGGCGAGGGACCGGTGTGGGACGGGCGCGAGCAAGCACTCTATTTCACCGACATCCTGGGCAAGACGCTCAACCGCTTCGACCCCGCCAGCAGTGAGCATAAGGTCTGGGCGCTCCCCGAACACATCAGTTGCTTCGGGCTGCGCGCGGCGGGCGGGGCCGTCGTGGCGCTGCGCACCGGCATCCACTTCTTCGATCTGGAAGCCGGCGCGCTGACGCCCTGGGTCGATCCGGAAGAGGCCGACCCTCGCACCCGCTTCAGCGATGGCAAAGTCGACCGCCAGGGCCGCTTCTGGGCCGGCACCATGCCGTACACCGACTTCTCGCCGATCTGCAGCCTCTACCGGTTCGATCCCGACCGCAGTTGGCGCAAGATGCAGGACGGCCTGATCATCGCCAACGGCATCGGCTGGAGCCCTGACGGGCGGACGATGTACCACACCGATTCGCTGGTGTGGCGGATCTACGCCTACGATTTCGAGGCGGTGAGCGGAACGATCAGCAACCGCCGTGTGTTCGTCGAGGTGCCCAAGGAGCACGGCGTGCCCGATGGCCTGACCGTCGACGCGGAGAGCTGCGTGTGGAGCGCCCAGTTCGACGGCTGGCGGGTGGTGCGCTACACGCCCGAGGGGGCCATCGAGCGCACCGTGATGATGCCGGTGCAGCGACCGACGAGCTGCATGTTCGGCGGCCCCGACCTCGATGTTCTCTACGTTACTTCGGGCGGGCGCGGGGCGAGTGAACGTGGCGAGTTCCGGCAATCGCCCCACGACGGCGGGCTGTTCGCGTTCTCACCCGGCGTGCGCGGCCTGCCCGAGACGCGCTTCGCCGGCTAGCTCACGGCTCGATGACGGCGACCCGGGCCCCGAGGGCGATCAAGAGCGCGCCGAACACGACGTTGACCACCCTCTGGCTGCTTTCGAGCGCGTTCCTCACGAGGTGAGAGTCGAGCGCATAGACGAAGCAGAGCCAGAATGAGCCGCTGATCGCCATCATGACGACGATCAGAACGAGCATGGCGCTGATCGACGTTCCCGGCGTGATCACCACGGTGAAGACGCCGAGGTAGAAGAGCGCTTCCTTGACGTTGAGGATGTTGTTGATGAAGCCCTGGACGAACCACGACCGCCCCGCCGTGCCCGCTTGTGCCGGCTGCGGCCCGGCCGGCATCGCCGCCGAACGCAGGCTGATGAGACCGATGTAGATGAGATACGCGGCGCCGGCATACCGGAGGATCGTGAAGGCAAGGGCGCTTTCCGAGATCAGCCACCCGATCCCGACCGCACAGTACGTAATATGGACGAGGTTGCCGAGGAGGATGCCCGATGAGGTATTGAGCCCGGCGGCACGCCCCCCCCCGACGATGGTGTTGCGCATGACGATGACGATGTCGGGTCCCGGGCTGAGCATGACCAGGAACGTGAGCCCGGCGACGACGAGGATTTGATCGACCATGCCGGCGTCTCGTTGCCATCGGCGGACGCGCTGGTCCGCGTTCTCACCTCACGAGGAGTAATACATCGCGAACTCGACCGGGTGCGGGGTGTGCTCGGTGCGGTAGACCTCCTCCCACTTGATCTCGATGTAGCCATCGATCAGGTCGTCGCTCATGACATCGCCCTTGCGCAGGAACGCGCGGTCGCGGTCGAGCGACTCCAGCGCCTCGCGAAGCGAGCCGCACACCGTCGGCACATCCTTCAGCTCCTCGGGCGGCAGGTCGTAGAGATTCTTGTCCATCGGATCGCCGGGGTGGATCTTGTTCTCGATACCATCGAGGCCAGCCATGAGCATGGCGGCGAAGCCGAGGTAGACGTTGGCCGTGGGGTCGGGAAAACGCACCTCGACGCGCTTGCCCTTGGGGCTGGAGGCGAACGGGATGCGGCAGGACGCCGAGCGGTTGCGCGCCGAATAGGCGAGCAGCACCGGCGCCTCGAAGCCCGGGATCAAGCGCTTGTAGCTGTTCGTCCCCGGGTTCGTGAACGCATTGATCGCCTTGGCGTGCTTCATGATGCCGCCGATGTAGTAGAACGCGGTCTCCGACAGATCGGCGTAGAGGTTGCCCGCGAACAGTGGCTTGCCACCGCGCCAGATCGACTGGTGCACGTGCATGCCGGAGCCGTTGTCGCCGAAGATCGGCTTGGGCATGAAGGTCGCGGTCTTGCCGTAGGAGTGCGCGACGTTCTGCACCACGTACTTGTAGATCTGCATGTTATCGGCGGTGCGCAGCAGGGTGTCGTAGATGATGCCGAGCTCGTTCTGGCACGGCGCCACCTCGTGGTGGTGCTTCTCCACCTTGAGCCCCATGTCGCCCATGACCGAGAGCATCTCGGCCCGCAGATCGCTCATCGAGTCGACCGGCGGCACGGGGAAGTAGCCACCCTTCGCCGGCGGCCGGTGGCCGATGTTGCCCGATTCGAACACCCGGCCGGTGTTGTAGGGCGCCTCCTCCTGGTCGATCGCGAAGAAGACGTGGTTCATCTGGACGTCGAAGCGCACGTCGTCGAACACGAAGAACTCCGCCTCTGGCCCGAAATAAGCGGTATCGCCGGCGCCCGAGTACTTGAGGTAGGCCTCGGCCCGCTTGGCCGCTGAACGCGGATCACGCGAGTAGGGCTCGCCCGTGCTCGGCTCGGTGACGTCACAGAACAGAATGAGGGAAGGCTGGGCCGAGAACGGGTCCATGACCGCGGTCGCCGGATCGGGCATCAAGGCCATGTCCGACTCGTGGATCGCCTTCCAACCGAGGATCGAAGAGCCGTCGAACATGATGCCGTCGGTGAAGGCCGACTCGTCGAAGGCGCGCACGTCGATGGCCATGTGTTGCCACTTGCCGCGCGGATCGGTGAAGCGGAGGTCCACCGACTTGGCTTCGTTCTTCTTGATCGCCTCGAAAACGGACTTGACGTCGGACATGTCGGCTCCCGTCTCAAATGGTTCGCTGGCTGATGCGGCACGGCGCCCCTTCACAGCGCCTCGTTGCCGCGCTCGTTGGTGCGGATGCGGATCGCCTCCTCGATGGTCGAGACGAAGATCTTGCCGTCGCCGATGCGGCCGGTGTGGGCGGCCTGCAGGATGGCCTCGATGGCGCGCTCGACTAGCGCGTCCTCGATCACGATCTCGATCTTCACCTTGGGAAGGAAATCAACGACGTACTCGGCGCCGCGATAGAGCTCGGTGTGGCCTTTCTGGCGGCCGAAGCCCTTGGCCTCGACCACGGTCATGCCCTGAAGCCCGATCTCGTGCAGCGCGTCCTTCACGTCCTCGAGCTTGAACGGCTTGATGATCGCCTCGATCTTCTTCATGGCTCCCGCCGCGCTACCGCATACCGGTGGAAGCAAGCGGTGTGCCAGCGGCGGCGGGGCGGATTCCGGCTGCGGCCCGCGGGCGACGATTGCGCCGCTGCGCAAAGAATAGGCAGAGACGATTACGCTGTGAGCACGTCAGCCTGCCGCCGCCCGCGCCGCCGAGCGGGGGCTGAGCGCGGCGGCGATGCGGGTCACGGCGGCGCGGATATTCGCCACACTGTTGGCGTAGGAGAAGCGGAGGTAGCCCTCGCCCGCGGCGCCAAAGGAGGAGCCGGCAACGGTCGCGACGCCGGCGTCCTCGAGCAGGAGATCCTGCAGCGCGGCCGCGCCTAGTCCCGTACCGACGATGTTGGGAAAGGCATAGAACGCGCCGAGCGGCCGGCCGCAGCGGAAACCTGGCAGTCCGTTCAGGGCCGGCACGATCACCTGGCGGCGCTCGTCGAACGCGCGGACCATGTCATCGACCGCGTCCTGCGGCCCGCGCAGCGCCTCGAGCGCCGCCCACTGCGCGGCCGCATTGACGCACGAGTGATCGTTGATCGCGAGCCGCAGCGCCGCATCGTAGAGCGCCTCGGGCCACACACCGTAGCCGATGCGCCAGCC
>VGEJ01000091.1 GCA_016869335.1 Alphaproteobacteria bacterium
TCCGGCGGTGTTCGAGCGCGCCAAGCCGGTGATGAGCGCCTACTCCCGCACGACGACCCTGCTCGGCCCGGCCGGCTGCGGCCAGCTCACCAAGATGGTGAACCAGATCTGCATCGCCGGGCTGGTGCAGGGCCTGGCCGAGGGCATCAACTTCGCGCTGAAGGCCGGGCTCGACCCCAAGACCGTGGTGGACACGATCTCCAAGGGCGCCGCCGGTTCGTGGCAGATGGAGAACCGTGGCCCGACGATGGCGGCGGGCAAGTTCGACTTCGGCTTCGCCGTCAACTGGATGCGCAAGGACCTCGGCATCGCGCTCGCCGAGGCCCAGCGCAACGGCGCACGCCTGCCGACGATCGCGCTGATCGATCAGTTCTACGCCCACGTCCAGCGCCGTGGCGGCGGCCGCTGGGATACCTCGAGCCTCATCCACCTCCTGATGAACGATTAAGGCCAACCGGGCGCCCCTTGACGTGCAGGGTCACCGCGCCACATTGCGCGGATGGGGGGAGTCACGCTGTCGTGGCTCGCGGATGTCGCGAGCGTCGCGGGGGTGGTCATCGCGGTGGTCGGCTTCGGTGTCACGCTGTGGAACGTGGCGAGGTCAATACGGGCGGCCGAGCGTGCCAAGGAAGCGGCCAAAGAGGCAAGGGCGAGCGCGCGTTTCCTCGAGACCTTGGCGCGTTGGCAAGCCTTCAACGCTGATAAAGCCTTGGGGCATGTCATCGCTTCGCTAGAAAAGACGTAGCCGTCCGGGGTTCGGCCGCCTTGGCTTCGTCCCACAGCGCGTCCATCTCGGCGAGCGTCGCCTGCTCGGGCGTTCTTCCTTGCGCGGCAAGGACTTCCTCGACGTAGCGGAAGCGGCGCGCGAACTTGGCGTTGGTCCCCTGGGCCGCCGCTTCGGCATCGATGCCGAGGTGGCGCGCGAGGTTGACGACGGTGCAGAGCACATCACCGATCTCGTCACTGAGCCGCCCCTTGTCGGCACCGGCCGCGATCTCGCGCTTGAGCTCGGCCACCTCCTCATCGATCTTGGCCAGCACCTCGGCCGCACTCGGCCAGTCGAAGCCCACGCGGCCGGCCCGGCTCTGGAGCTTCTGGGAGCGGGTGAGGGCCGGCAGGGCGAGCGGCACCCCGTCCAACACGCTCTGCCGCGCGCCCCGGGCCTTCGCTGTTCGCTCGACCGCCTTGTGCGCCTCCCAGGCCCTGGTCTGGGCCGCCGGCGTGTCGATGGTCGCGCCGCCGAACACGTGCGGGTGGCGCCCGATCATCTTGGCGCACAGGTCCTCGACGACGGCCGCGAGGTCGAAGCGGCCGTGCTCGCTCGCCATCTGGGCATGGAAGACGACCTGGAACAGCAGGTCGCCGAGCTCCTCCCGGAGCGCGCCGTAATCTTCCAGGCGGATCGCCTCGGCGACCTCGTAGGCTTCCTCGATGGTGTAAGGCGCGATCGTCGCGTAGGTCTGCTCGCGATCCCACGGACAGCCGCGTTCGGGATCGCGCAGCCGCGCCATGATCGCTAGGAGCTGGTCGAGCGCGGCGTCGGCGCCCCGGGACCTTCCGATCATTTCTGCATAATAATAGTTATGGCAAATATCAGCACTCGAGTACCAGCCCGTCGTGCCCCGGCCGCACGCGCTCGGGAAGCCGCGCCGCCAACGCACCGTAATCGACGCCCGCCGTCATGTGGGTCAGGATCGCACGCTCCGGCCGCACGCGCTCGATCCATGCCAGTGCCAGCTCGACGTGGGCATGCGTCGGATGCGGCTCATAGCGCAACGCATCGACGATCCAGACCTTGACGCCCGCCAGCGCATCGAACGCGGCCTCGTCCAGCCGAACGAGATCGGTCGAGTACGCGAGCGCGCCGAACCGGAACCCGAGGCTCGCTACGCCTCCGTGGTCCTGCGCGAACGGCACCACCTCGATGGCGCCGACACGAAACGGCCGGCCGATAGGGTGTGGGGCCGCGATCACCGGATAAAGGTCATCGATGGGAGCAAAGACGTAGCCGAAGCGGGTGCGCAGCGTCGCCAACGTCTCGTCGCTGCCATAGACTGGAACTGGGCTGCGGCGCCGGTGATAGACGGCCCGCAGATCGTCGATGCCATGAGTGTGGTCGGCATGATCGTGCGTATAAAGAACGGCGTCGAATGCGCTGATATCATGCAATAAACACTGCGTCCTAAGGTCCGGAGACGTATCCACCAAAAGGGTCGTGCCGGCGTGTTCGACGAGAACCGAGGCGCGCAGGCGCCGGTTGCGCGGATCGGTGGGTTCGCAGGCGCCCCAGTCGTTGCCGATACGCGGCACCCCACCGGACGCGCCGCAGCCGAGGATCGTTACGCGCACGGGGCAGCCGTCGCCTTCGTGAACAAGGCGAGGAAATTGTCGCTGGTCTGCGCCGTCAACTCGTTCAGCGACACCCCGCGCAGCGCCGCGAGGAAGGCGGCGGTGTGGGCGACGAACGCCGGCTCGTTGCGCCGGCCGCGCACCGGCACCGGCGCAAGGTAGGGGGCGTCGGTTTCCACCAGCAGTCGGTCCGCCGGGACCTCGCGCGCGATATGGCGCAGTGGTTCGGCATTCTTGAACGTCACGATGCCCGAGAACGAGATGTAGAAGCCGAGATCGAGCGCCGCGCGCGCCAGGCCGGGGCCAGCGGTGAAGCAGTGGATCACGCCGGAGAGAGTGCCCTGCCCGATTTCCTCGCTGAGGATCGCCGCGACATCCTCATCAGCGTCGCGAGCGTGCACGATCAGCGGCAGCCTACTTGTACGCGCCGCCGCGGCGTGTGCCCGGAAGCATGCCACCTGGTCGGCGTGCGCAGCGTGCTGGTAGTAGTAGTCGAGGCCGGTCTCGCCGATCCCGACCACCTTCGGGTGGGCGGCCCGCTCGAGCAGCCAAGCGGTCGTGAGATCGGGCGAGCGCCCGGCCTCGTGCGGATGCACCCCGACCGAGCAGAAGGTGTCCGGATGGCGCTCGGTCAATGCCGCGACGGCGGGGAACTCCTCCATGCGCGTGCAGATCGTGAGCAGCGTGCGGACCCCGGCCGCGCGGGCCCGCACGATGACTTCCCCCTCGTCGCCGGCGAAGGCCGGGAACGTCAGGTGGCAGTGGCTGTCAACCAGGGGCGGCACGCTCGGCGCATCAGCCGGCGGCGGGCTGCGCCGCGGCCTCGACGAAGCGTGGAAAGACCGCCCGTGGCGGTGGCAGCGCCGTACCGGGCACCAGTGCCCCCGCGGGGCCGAGCATGGCAAAGCTCCGCGCCGCGTCCGCGACGCCGAGCTGATCGAGGATGCGGCCGGAGGATACCGGCATGAACGGTTGGGTCAGGATGGCGTAGTGCCGGATGGCTTCGAGGAGCGCGTAGAGCACCGTGCGCATGCGCGCCGGATCGCTCGTGCGCAGCGCCCACGGCGCCTGCTCGTCGATGTAGCGGTTGGCCTGTCCTATCGCTGCCCACAGCCGGATCAGCACCGCATGCAGGGACTGGACATCGATCATGTCGCGGCAGGCCGCCAAGAGGCCGTGCGCGTCCCCGAGCAATGCCTCGTCCGCGCGCGCGCGGGTGGCCGGTTCCGGTACCCGGGCCTCGCAATGGCGCTGCACGAGGGAGAGCACGCGCTGAACGAGGTTGCCGTAGTCGTTCGCGAGGTCGCCGTTCAGGCGCAGGACCATGGCGCGGTGGGAGAAGTCGCCGTCGTTGCCAAACGGCACTTCGCGCATCAGGAAATAGCGCACCGGATCGAGACCGTACGTCGCCACCAGGCTGACCGGATCGATGATGTTGCCGAGCGACTTCGAGATCTTCTGCCCCTCGTTGGTCCACCACCCGTGTGCGAACACCCGCTTCGGCGGATCGACGCCGGCCGCCATCAGAAACGCCGGCCAGTAGACGGCGTGGAAGCGCAGAATGTCCTTGCCCACCATGTGCAGGTCGGCCGGCCAGTAGGTGCGGAACTGAGGCGATGCCGCGTCGGGGTAGCCGACCGCCGTGATATAGTTGGTCAGCGCATCGAGCCAGACGTACATCACGTGGGCCTCGTCGCCCGGCACCGGGACGCCCCAACGGAAACTGGTGCGCGACACCGAGAGGTCGAGGAGACCGCCGCGCACGAAGCTGATGACCTCGTTGCGCCGGCTCTCGGGCAGAATGAAGTCGGGGTGGCGGGCGTAGAAGTCGAGCAGCCGGTCCCGCCACGCCGACAGCCGGAAGAAGTAGCTCGGCTCCTCGACCCACTCGACTTCGGCCCCGCTCGCCGCCCGGCGGGTCCCGTCCGGTCCCACCACGAGTTCGCTCTCGACGTAGAACGCCTCGTCGCGCACCGAGTACCAGCCGGAATAGCTGCCGAGGTACAGCTCCCCGTTCCGGCTGAGCGCGTTCCAGATCGCCTGCGAGGCCCGGGCGTGGCGCTCCTCGGTGGTGCGGATGAAGTCGTCGTTCGAGTACATCATCGTGGCCGACAAGTCGCGAAAGTTGCGCGATACCTTGTCGCAGAACGCTTGCGGCTCCATGCCCGTCGCTGCCGCGGACTTCGCCACTTTCTGACCGTGCTCGTCGGTACCGGTGAGGAAATGGACGTCATAGCCATCGAGCCGCCGGAAGCGCGCCAGCACATCGCACGCGAGCGAAGTGTAGGCGTGGCCGATATGCGGCACGTCGTTGACGTAGTAGATCGGCGTCGTGATGTAATAGGTCTTGCGAGTGGACATGTTCGGTGACGCGACGGACCGCCCGCCTCATCCGCGGGCGGTTGACGCGAGGGCAACGAGGGCGGCGATCAGGACCTGCTTCTTGTCGAGATTGAGGTCGTCGGCCTGCGCGAAGAGGTCGGCGATCTTTTCCCACACCTCAACCCAGCGATCAAGCCCGCCGCCGGTGCCGAGCTGGCAAAGGACCGCCATCTCGCCCGGCACTATCTCCCGCGCCGGCAGATCGCCAGCCCCGGTACGGACGAGACGCGCGAGCCAGAGCGGGAGCAGCTCGCGCACGACTTGATACGTCGGCTCATTGCTCGGCCGCGCCATGCGCTCGCCGAAGCGCAGAAGCGGCAAGGTCTCGAGTTTCCGCAGTTGGGACACCAGACCGATCAACTCGGCATAGAGCGCGCCGCCGCCCGCTGCGCTTATCTCCAGGGCGCGCCCCGCGCTGCCCTGCGCCAGCTCGGCTACGGTGGCCCGTTCCGCTTCGCTCTGGCCGCCATGGTGCAGCCCAAGGATGTCCTCCACGATCGCCTGCGCCAACGGCTGCAGGCGCAACAGCCGGCAGCGCGAACGGATAGTCGGCAGAATCCGGCCGGCACTATGTGCGATCAGCAGGATCAAGCCGCGCTGCGGCGGCTCCTCGACGATCTTCAGGACGGCGGTCGCCGCCTTGTCGTTGAGGTCGTCCGCGGCATCGACGATGGCGACGCGCCAACCGCCCTGAGCCGCCGTTCTGGCGAAGAACGCCGGTATGCGGCGCGCGTGCTCGACCACGATCTCTCCGCTCAGCCGGCCCGACTTGGCATCCCGCGCACGTTCAATGGTGAGGAGATCGGGGTGGCTGCCGACGGCGACCTGCCGGAACACGGGATCCTCGGGCGCCAAGGTCAGATCGGGCGCGCGGCGGTGTCCGCCGGCCAGAAGGTGGCGGGCGAAACGGTAGGCCAGCGTTGCCTTGCCGATGCCGCGCGGCCCGCTGATCAGCCAAGCATGAGCCAGCCGGCCCTCTGCGGCCGCGCCATGGAGCAGGCGTTCTGCGGCTTGGTGGCCCATGAGCGCCGGGTTCTCGCGTGGCAGGGGCCACTCGGGATGCGGCGGCGTCAGTTCGCTGGATTCAGCGGCCAAGTCGAGTCCTCATCGCGGCGCGGATTGCGGCCTGAATCGACGCCGCTTCATTACTCGCGTCAACGACGACGCAGCGCGCGGGAGCGCGGCGCGCGATCTCAAGAAACGCAACCCGCAGGCGCTCGTGGAACGCCACATCCATCGCCTCGTAGCGGCTGCGCCCGGCGCCACCGGCCCGATGCACCGCGCGGGCCAACCCAACCTCCACCGGCAGATCGAGCACGATCGTCAGATCCGGGACGAAGTCCCCCAGCACCAGCCGGTGCAGGCGTTCGACGACGCGGCGTCCCAACCCCAGCCCATAACCCTGATAGGCCATGGTCGAGTCCGAGAAGCGATCGCAGACGACCCAGCGGCCGGCATCGAGCGCGGGCCGAACGCGGCGCTCGATGTGCTCGCAGCGCGCGGCGTAATGCAGGAGCGCCTCGCTCATCACCGTCCAGTGTGCTCCGCCCTCGACGAGCAACCGTCGCAGCTCCTCTGCCGCGGGCGTGCCGCCGGGCTCGCGCGTCACGAGCGGATCGAGGCCCGATTGGGCCAGGTGCTCGCCGAGCAGACGGGCCTGAGTCGACTTGCCGGTCCCCTCCCCGCCTTCGATCGTGATCAAGCGGCCGCGTGTCACGGCGCGACCGTCGACTATGGAGGCGAGTCGGCCGCGCCCCACACGATATGACCGAGAGCGGCCACGATGCGGCCGGCCACCCCCAACCTGCCGACGTCGGCTGCGGCGTAAAGAGGAACCGTCCGATCCGTCGTGCCGGGCACGCTGATCACGAGGTCGGCGATGTGTGCGCCCTTGGTGATGGGCGCAGGTATCGGCCCGTCGTAGGTCACCTTCGCCCGTATCTCCGAGCGCCCCGTCCGGGGCAGCGTGACGACGAGTGGGGTGCCGGCGGTGAGCGGCACCCTCGCAGCTTCGCCGAGCCAGACTTCGGCTTCCTCGACGACCGCGCCGGGTTCGAGCAGCCGGAAGTCATCGAACTCGCGAAACGCCCAGTCGATCAGGCGCTCGGCCTCGCGGGCCCGCTCCTTGGCGTTGGTCATGCCGTGCAGGACCATGACGATGCGCCGTTCGCCCTGCTTGGCCGACGCCGCGAGCCCATAGCCGGCCGCCTCGGTGTGACCCGTCTTCAGTCCGTCGGCGCCGACGTTGTCATAAAGGAGGGGATTGCGGTTACCCTGGCGGATGCCGTTGTAGGTGAACTCACGCTCGGCGAAGATGCCGTAGTACTCTGGGAAATCCTGGATCAGGCGCAGTGACACCGTGGCGATGTCGCGCGCCGACATGACGTGGCCCTCGGCAGGCCAGCCGCTCACATTCCGAAATGAGCTGCCCGTCAACCCGATCTTCTTGCCGACCGCGTCCATCTCGGCCGCAAACGCCTCCTCGGTCTGCGCCAGGCCCTCGGCGATGACCACGCAGGCGTCGTTGCCCGATTGCACGATGATACCGCGCAGCAAGTCGTGGACCGTGACCCGTGAGTCGAGGTCCAGGAACATTCGCGAGCCCCCCATGCGCCAGGCCCGCTCGCCGACGGGAAACGTATCCTCGAGCTTCAAGCTGCCTTCCTTGAGCCGCATGAAGACCATGTAGGCCGTCATCAGTTTGCTCATGGAGGCCGGCGGCACCGGAACGTCAGCCGCCTTCTCGAGCAGGATCGTGCCGGTGTCGGCGGCCACAATGAAGGCGTTCCTGGCGATCGTCTCGACCGCAGCAGGAGCGGCCATCGACCCGGGGACTCCCCAGAGGATCCCCGCGAGTCCCGCGATCAGGACGAGTCGCTGGAGCATAATCGGCCTTCCCAAGCAGCCGCCCACAGTAGGCCGGTCCGCCGCCCCCGTCACTGCCCGACGATGATACGCGCGTCGGTGATGCCGCTGTCGAGCATGGAGTCGAGGACACCATCCGCCTGCCCGACGCTTTCGAGCGGCCCGATCCGGACCCGGAACAGCGTTACGCCATCGCGGACGACCGTCGAGATCTTCGCCGCGCCGAATGCCGAGACCCGGTCGCGGGTCTTCACGGCGTTGTCCTCGCGCCGGTAGGCACCGGCTTGCACATAGAGCTCGGGCTCCGTCTCGGGCGGCGCCGCGTCGGTGGCCTTGGCTTGCAGCACCGCCGCCTTCCGCTGCGCTCTCTCTCTCGCGGCGGAGGACGCCTTGCCGAACGCCGCGGTTTCCGGGTCGGCATCGTTTGCAGTAGCAACCCGCAGCGCCGCGTCATCGAGCACCTGCACCCGCACCTTCGCCGTCCCCTTGCCGTGAAACCCAAGCAACTGAGCGGCGCGGCGCGACACATCGATGATCCGTCCGTTCACGAACGGGCCACGGTCGTTCACGCGCAGCACCAATCCGCGGCCGTTCTCGAGATTGGTCACCCGGACAACCGAGGGCAGCGGCAACGTCTGATGCGCGGCGGTAAGCGCGTTCATGTCGTAAATCTCGCCGTTCGCCGTGCTTTCGCCGTGAAACGGCTCGCCATACCACGAGGCCACCCCAGTCTCGTCGTAGTCTGGCTGGATCCGTGGGTAGTACCACACGCCGTCGACACGATAGGGCTTGCCAACCTTGAAACTGCCCTCCCCGCCCTGGGCGGGGGGCGTTTGCTCGGGCACTGCGTCCAGTCGGGCCAACTGCTTCGCCGCGTGGACCGCAAGCTGCGTCTCGGCGCAGCCGGTGACCGCCAGCACTATGGTTAACGCTAGAGCAGTGAGATGGCGCCTATCCCCCAACATCTTGTGTGACCCGCGCCCCCGCCCGTCACTATGTTGCAATGACTCTAGCGGTGCTCGATGCGATCGGCAAGGTGGCCGACGGCCAGCGCGAAATAGCGCGAGCGGTTCCAGGCCAGGAACACCTCGAAGTTGTGATGCACCAGGAATGCCGGACCCTCGGCACC
>VGEJ01000092.1 GCA_016869335.1 Alphaproteobacteria bacterium
ACAGGCGGCCGCAGTGCGAAGCCGTTCTTGTCAGCGAATGCCTTCTGATGTGCTGGGTCAGCGAACAGGTCCTTGCGGTAGTACCAGGTCCAGAAGTCGCCGTCGAAGGAGACACCGACTGTCTTGCCGGCGTACTTGTAGAGGAGAGAGTAGAGCTCCGGCGTTGCTGTGCCGCGCTCCGGATTGTCCCAGTCGGGAGCGTATTTCGCCACATAGTCGTCGAGCGGCACGATGCCGCCGGCATCGACCAAGTCGCCGTAATAGTTGAACAGTATGCAGTAGATATCGTAGAGCCCGGCCTCGGTCGTCACGTCCTGCATCATCTTGGCGTAAAGATCGTCGAGCGCGACGCCAATCAGCTCGACTTTGACGCCCGTCTCCTTCTCGAACACCTCAAGAACCGTCGGCGCGCCGGCGGGGAACGGCTTGGTGAAGCTCCCGACCGCGCCGTCAGCCATGGCGAGCACCAGTTTCTCAGGCGCCTTGCCCTCGGCCTTCAGCTTCTTGACGCCCTCGATCGCCCGGCCCGCCGCGCTGGACTCGTCGTACTGGTAGCGCTCGGCGCCGGGGAAGCCCCAGGGTCCGCCGGTCATGCCCGGTGCCCGCTCCTGCGCCCGCGCCCGCGGAATCAGATAGCGCGGCGCGATGCCGAGCGCTGAGGTCAGAACCAACCCGGCCGCACCTGTTTTCAGGATCCGGCGACGCGATAACCCTCCGAACCTCCTCCGTCCCATCGTCTCCCCCCTCTAGGGCTGTAGGCGTTAACCATGCGCACGCTTTAACTAATGTGTTTTGACTGACCGAATAAGTCAACGTATCAAAAATGGCGACAGCTGGGCGGGAGAGCGCAATGCGAGATGCGATGGACGGCGATGTCGCTGCAGTGACGTTCGATCTGGACGACGATTCGGTTGTGGTCATCGTCGGCTCGGGCGCCGGCGGCGGCACGCTCGCCAACGAGCTGTGCCGGAAGGGCATCGGCGTCGTGCTGCTCGAGGCCGGACCGCGCATCGAGATCAACGAGTTCGTCAATGACGAGTACCTGATGGGCGCCAGGCTCGCATGGCAGGACCGGCGCCGGGCCACCGGCAACCGCGCGTCCGTCCGCGCTTTCCCCGACTCGCCGGCGTGGTTGTGCAAGGCGGTCGGCGGCAGCACCGTGCATTGGACCGGGACCTGCCCGCGGATCAAGGACTTCGAGTTCAGGGCGCGCACCACCTACGGGGCCATCCCCGGCACGACGCTCATGGATTGGCCGATCAGCCTGTCCGATCTTGCGCCGTACTACGACCGTGCCGAGGACAAGCTCGGCGTCACCGGCACCCACGGCATTCCGTTCTTTCCCGGCAACAACAACTACAAGGTCTTCGCCCGCGGTGCGCGGCGCCTCGGCTATCGCCACGTCTTCACCGGCCACTACGCGATCAACCCGGTGCCGCGCGATGGCCGCAACGCGTGCGATCAGATCGGCTTCTGCGTCCAGGGCTGCAAATCGGGCGCGAAGTGGTCCACCCTCTACACCGAGATCCCGCGCGCCGAGGCGACGGGACGCTGCGAGGTGCGGCCCCGCTGCATGGCGTTGCAAATCCTCTGTGACAAGGCGGGCCGCGTCAACGGCGTGCTCTATGCCGATCGCGAGGGGCGCCACCAGGTGCAGAAAGCGCGCGCGGTGTGCGTCGCCGGCAACTCGATCGAGACGCCCAGGCTGCTCCTCAACTCGGCGTCCGCGCAACATCCCGACGGGCTCGCCAACAGCTCGGGGGAGGTCGGCCGCAACTACATGACGCACACCGAGGGCGGCGTATTCGCGAGCTTCGACCGCCCCGTCGGCTGGCACCGCGGTCGGCAGGCGGCGGGGGCGGTGTGGGACGAGTCGTTCTTCAAGCCGGAGCGCGGTTTCGCCGGCGGCTACTACATGCTGGTCTTTCACATGGGCCTCTATGGGTTGGCCGCGAGCCTCCTCCCCACCGGATGGGGCCGGGACTACGCCGAGGTCCTCGAGCGCTACGGGCACATGGCCGGCTGCAGCATGGTCGGCGAGGACATGCCCACGGCGACGAACGCGGTCACGCTGCACCCGACCGAGCGCGACCAGTACGGGTTGCCGATCCCGGTCGTGCACCAGGACGACCACGCCAACGATCACCTCATGCGCAACCACTACTTCAAGCACGCCGCCGCGCTCTATGAGGCGGCGGGCGCGCGCCGGATCACCGAGTGGCGCGCCTATCCCACCGGACACAATCTCGGCAGCTGCCGCATGAGCGCGAACCCGCGCGATGGCGTGGTCAACCCGTGGGGCCAGAGCCACGACATCGCGAACCTGTTCGTCTCCGATGGCAGCCAGTTCACGACGAGCGCCGCCGCCAATCCGACGCTGACGATAGTCGCGCTGGCGATCCGTCAGGCCGAGTACATCGCCGGACGCATGCAGCGAAACGACTTCTGAACGCGGCCAGGCGACCGCAGCGGCGCCGGCTGTGCCCGACTCAGCCGCGGATCCAGGTCTCCGAGAATGCCAGCATCGCCGTCGTGATGGTCTGCCCGGCGATCTCGCGCGGCACCGGCTTGCCCGGCAAGGCGCGGCCGTTCAGCGTGACGGTGGCGTCGCGGCAGCCGATGAACAGGCTCGGCATGTAGTGCCGGCCGGTTGCCGACTTGTCGGGCGGCAGCGCAAAGCAGAACGGCGCCCCGAGACCGCTCCAGGTGAGCCGCGCCGTGAGGTCGCCCGCCCGCACGGTCTCGCTGTAGGTGCTCGCCGGATCGCCCGCGCTGGTGACGCCATCGAGGCGCCGGTAGGTCAGATTGGCGAGCGCCGGCAAGCCGCGGTAGGCGCCGAAGTGCGCGACGAAGTCGCTCACCAGGTAACGCGCCAGAGGCTCGTTGTCGTGCAAGCAGTAGTTGGCACGCTCGGCCGGCGGGTCGGCCGCCTGCGGCGATTGCAGCAGCACCAAGGCATGGCCGCGGCCGTGCGGCGAGAGCACCACGCGGAAGAAACTCGCGAGCGTGACGAACGGCCCATCCGGCGCCTCCTTGAGCGAGATGCCGGGGTTCTCGCCCGACCACTCGACGGTGCCGTTGAAGACGATCGGCTCGGCCATGGTGCCCTCCCTGAGGTGATTGGCAAGGGATCCTAGCCGAAGCAGCCGCGGGTGCGAACCGGCCTACCCGCCGCTCACGGCCTGAACGATCTGCACTTCATCGCTGATGGGCAGCGCGTGCGCGAGGTGGAACACCTGCTCGCCGCCGCTGAGCGCGGTCGCGGGGCTGCGCGCGCAGCGCCGACCAGCGGCGACCCAGTGGTCGGGCGAAGAACCACGGCTGCCAAGGCGCGTTCGCCCTCGGCTTTCTCGTGGTCGGCACGATCGCCGGCTACGGCCTGATGTTCATCGCGCTCGAGGCCGTCAAGGGCGCGCTCTAAGGTGCGCGCCGGCCAAACCCGGCGCTGAAGAGGTCCGGACTTCCGTAGTACCCACCACTCCGGACGGTTGGGACGGCGGCCTTGGCGACGAGGCCACCGCCCCGGCCTTTTTCACAACATGACGGTCCTGCTCCCGCGCGCCACGCCGTGTTCACGGCCGCGCGCCGTCCGCCGTGCCAGCACCCGCTCCGCCCACGCACCGCTGACCGCCGCGGCGAAGCGGCGGGCGCGCTCGGCGTAGAACGGAATCTCGGCGAGGATGCGCTCTGCCATCGCCGGCGCGCGCTCGCCGTAATGGCTCTGCAGGTGCTCGCGCCCGACGTCGAGCCAGCGCGGCACGCTGTCGCTGTCGACCTCGAAATGGCATTGGAAGCCGTAGGCGCTGCCGAGGCGGAACGCCTGTACCGGGCAGTCGGTGCCGGTCATGAGCAGTTCGGCTCCGGCGGGCAGGTCGAAGGTGTCCTCGTGCCACTCGAACAAGGTCGGCCGCGCCTCGACGGCCGCCAAGAGCGGGTCGGCGCGGCCGGCCGCGGTGAGGCGGAGCGGCACGTAGCCGACCTCCAGCCGCGTGTGGCGCCTTACGCGGCCACCGAAGCTCCGGGCCAGGAGCTGGCTGCCGAGGCAGATGCCGAGGATCGGCTTGTCGGCGGCTGCGAAGTCGCGCATCAGTGCCGTCATCGGCTGGAAGATGCGGTCATATGCCGGATCGGCGGCGCTCATCGCGCCGCCGAGCACCAGCAGGCCGTCGTACTCTGCGTGGGTGACGGGCATCGCATCGCCCTCGTGCGGCCGCAGGATGGTGACCTCACCGCCCCGCGCGGCGATGCCCTCGCCGACCAGAAGCGGCGGCGAAGCGGGGTGGTTCTGCAGCGCGAGGATGTTCATCGGCGGGTTCCGGAGCCGTGATCGCAGTCGCCCGACGGCGGCCCGGAGAACATGGCGTGCTCGACCCTCAGGGGCAAGAGCGGCGGCGAGAAACTGTTAACCAAGGCGATGCCATGGTGAGCCGGCCCAACGGCAGCCAACGGCAATGGCCAAGACACCCCACACCTGCGATATCAGCGAGATGACCGGCCCCCAGAAGGCCGCCGTCATGTTCCTGGCGATGGGCGATGAGCGGGCCGCCCGCCTGTTCGCGCAGATGTCCGACGATGAGATCCGCGAAGTCTCCCAGCACATGGTCAGTTTGGGTTCCGTCGACGCCGGGGTCGTCGAGCAACTTCTGGTCGAGTTCGTCGGCCAGATGTCCAATGTGGGCTCGCTCCACGGCACCTACGAAGCGGCCGAGCGCATCCTGCTCAAGGGCCTCGAAAAGTCGCGCGTCGAGGAGATCATGCAGGAGCTGCGCGGCCCAGCGGGCCGCACGATGTGGGACAAGCTCGGCAACGTCAACGAAGAGGTGCTCGCAACCTATCTCAAGAACGAGTATCCGCAGACCGTCGCCGTGGTGCTGGCGAAGATCAAGCCCGCCCACGCCGCGCGCGTCCTCAGCGCTCTGCCCGAGGACTTCTCAATGGAAGTGATCATGCGCATGCTGACGATGGAGGCGGTGCGCAAGGAGGTGCTGGACAACATCGAGAAGACGCTGCGCAACGAGTTCATGAGCAACCTGGCGCGCACCGCGCGGGTCGACGCGCACGAGCGCATGGCCGAGATCTTCAACAACTTCGATCGCTCGACCGAGCAGCGCTTCATGACCGCGCTTGAGGAACGCAGCCGCGACCCCTCGGAGCGCATCAAGGCGCCGATGTTCACCTTCGAGGATCTGATCAAGCTCGATCCATCGAGTGTCCAGACGCTCTTGCGCAACCTCGACAAGGCCGGCCTTGCGTTGGCGCTGAAGGGCACCTCGGAGACGCTGCGTGACCTTTTCTTCAGCAACATGTCCGAGCGCGCCGGCAAGATCCTCCGCGAGGACATGGAGGCCATGGGACCGGTGCGCCCGACCGACGTCGACGAGGCCCAGGCGGCAATCATCAACAAGGCCAAGGAGCTCGCCACGGCTGGCGAGATCGTGATCGCCGAGGGTGGCGGCGAGGACCAGCTCGTCTACTAGCCCGTTCCTCTGTGGCCGGACTTCATCGGCCGGGATCCACATGTTGGCCGCCGGGAGATGCGCTAACATGGGCGCCGGAGCCCAGGTCATGAACCCGCCCACCGCGATCCACGTGCCGATGCTGCCCTCCTTCGCTGCCGCCGGCATCGCTCACGCGGTACGCGCGGGCGACCTCCTGTTCCTGTCCGGCCAGATCGCCATCGACAAGGACGGCGCGATCGTCGGCGCCGGCGACGTCAGGGCGCAGATCAGCTACATCTTCGAGATCCTCAAGGCCATCCTCGCGCAGGAGGGCGGCAGCCTCCGCAACATCGCCAAGCTCACCACGTTCTACCTCGACGAGGCTGACTTCCCGATGATCGCCGAGGTCCGGCGGGGGCAGTTTGCCGACGACTACCGCCCGGCGAGCTCGAGCTTCTGCGTCAAGGCGCTGCCTTATCCCGGTTCACTCGTCGAGGTCGAGGCGATCGCGGTGCTCGACGGCCGGCGCTGACCCCGTGGATGTCGCCGCCCATACGCCAGCCGAGTAACGCGGGCCTCGCCTCGGGCCCGCGCCTTCGCTAGTCTGGCCGCCGCGCAGGCGCGGAGGACCATCTGCCCGTGGCTCGACGTTGGACGCTTGGAATCGATGTCGGTGGCACGTTCACCGACCTTGTCGCGGTTGCGGACGATGGCGAGATCCTCGCCACGAAGACGCCCTCGACACGCGATCAGTCTGAGGGCGTCATCAGTGTCATCGGCAAACTCGCCCGGCAGGCGGGGCTCTCGCTCGATACGCTGCTCGGCGCCACGACCCTCATCGTCCACGGCTAGACCGTCGCGACCAACACGCTGCTCGAGTACTCCGGTGCCAAGGTCGGCCTGATCACGACCGCGGGCTTTCGCGACGAGATCGAGTTCCGCCGCTCCTACAAGGAGAGCACGTTCAATCCCCGGCTCAAGCCGCCGCACGCCATCGTGCCGCGGCGGCTCCGCCTCGGCGTGCCCGAGCGGCTCGACTTCCGGGGCACCGTGCTCACGCCGCTCGATGAGGCGGCGTGCCGCGCCGCGCTTCGCCGGCTCGGCGAGGCGGGCGTGGAGTCGGTCGCGGTCTGCTTCCTGTTCAGCTTCGTCAATCCGGTGCACGAGCGCCGGGTCGCGGAACTGATTGCCGAGGAGATGCCGGGTGTGCTGGTTTCGCTCTCGTGCGAGGTGTTGCCCGAGATCCGCGAGTTCGAGCGCGTCTCGACGACGGTGGTCAACGCCTACGTCGGCCCCCGCATCAAGACCTACCTCGAGCACCTTGAGGCCCGGCTGCGCGCGAGCGGCTTCCTCGGCGAACTGTTCGTGATGCAATCGAACGGCGGCGTCCAGAGTGTCGCCGAGGCGGCGCGTTTCGCCGTCAACGCGCTCCTGTCCGGACCGGCTGGCGGCGTGACCGCCGGCGCCTTCGTCGGCGAGCGCGCCGGCCACCCCAACGTCATCACCGTCGACATGGGCGGCACCAGCTATGACGTTGCCGTGATCGAGAACCTGCAGCCCGGGGTCACCACCGAAAGCTGGATCGGCCGCTACCGTATCGCCCTGCCTATGCTCGACATCCACACCATCGGCGCGGGCGGCGGCTCGATCGCGTGGATCGACGAGGGCGGCGCCCTCCAGGTCGGGCCGACCAGCGCCGGCTCGACGCCCGGCCCGGCGTGCTACGACCGCGGCGGAACGCGGCCGACGGTGACCGATGCTGACCTCCTGCTCGGCTACCTCAACCCCGACTATTTCCTTGGCGGCGAGATGCGGCTCGACCCGGGCCTCGCGGAAGCGGCGATCCGGCGCGAAGTGGGCGAACCGCTCGGCCTCAGCGCGATCGAGGCGGCGCTGGCGATGACGGACATCGTCAACAACAACATGTCGAACGCAATGCACTTCGTCACGACGAAGCGCGGCTACGATCCCCGCGACTTCGCGCTGATGGCGGTGGGCGGTGCCGGTCCGGTGCACGCCGGCCGCCAAGCCGAGGACCTCGGCATCGCCACCGTCATCGTGCCGGCGCTGAGCCCGGTGTTCTGCGCGCTCGGCGATACCGCCGCCCATCTCAAGGTCAGCGAGGCGCGGACCTTCTTCGCCCGTGTCGATCAACTCGACCTCGAAGGGCTCAATGCGATCGTGCAGGAGATGGAGGCGCGCGCGCGGCGCCGGCTCAGTCAGCAGCGGGCGACGCAGTCCTTCGAGACCCGGCGCTCGGTCGATTTGCGCTACGTCGGCGAGGTCCACGAGGTGACGGTCGCGCTGCGTTCGCGCACCCGGCGCATCACCGCGCTCAACATCGAGGCGACATTGGCCGATTTCCATGCGCGCCACGAGCACCTCTTCGCTCACCGCGATCCGACGCAGCCGGTCGAGATTCTGACACTCAGGCTCGAGCTGATCGGGGTGCGCGAGCGCCCGCGCCTCGTCGAAGAGCCGTTCGAGGCGGAGAATCCAGGTGCGGCGCAGGTCGGCGAGCGCGCGGTGCATTTCACCGCCGCGCCGCTGCACGTGCCGATCTACGACGGCCGCAAGCTCCGGCCTGGCAATTTCATCACCGGCCCAGCGATCATCGAGCAGTGGGGTACCGCGATCGTGGTTTACCCCGGCCACGAAGCGCTGATCGATGCCTACCGGAACTGCGTGATCGAGGTGCGCCGCGCGGAGAGCGCCGGGGCGCGCGACCCGTGATCCAGGCGCAGATCGTCTACAGCAAGCTTCACGCGATCGCCACCGAGCTCGGCGAGCGGTTGCGCTGCAGCGCCCGTTCACCCCGCATCGCCGAGGACCGCGCGTTCGCCACCGCGGTGCTGACCGGCGATCTCCGGCTCGCGGTGCAGACCCAGGGCGAGGCAAACCACCTGTTCGCGCTCCGCGCCAGTGTGCGCAGCCTGTTCGACTACTTCGCCTTCGACCTCGCCGAGGGCGACGTCCTGGCGGTCGCCGATCCCTACCACGGCGGCACCGACAGCCACACCCTGACGCTCGCCGTGCCGGTGTTCCACGGCGGCGACCTGGTGCTCTTTCCGGCGGTCCGTGCGCCGCTCATCGATCTTGCAGGAGAGTTCCCCGGCGACCTGCATCCGAGCGCGTTCGAGGTGTGGCAGGAAAGCATTCGTC
>VGEJ01000093.1 GCA_016869335.1 Alphaproteobacteria bacterium
CGCGGGCCGCAGCCATAGTGTCGCCACCGCCTGGCAAGTCGGCGAGCGCCTGTTCGAGGGCACCGTGGACGGCGTGTTCATGGTGGTCCAGATCGATCCCGGCGCCGCCGGTTATCGCCTCAGCCATGGCGGCGCGACGCTGACCGCTGCCGTGCGCCAACCGCGGGTCGCCGGCCTGGCTGCGCTCATGCCGAAGAAGCCGCCGCCTGATACCTCCAAATACCTCCTGTCGCCGATGCCGGGCCTGGTTCTGTCGATCACGGCCCGGGAGGGGAGCCAAGTCGTTGCCGGGGAGCCACTCGTGGTCGTCGATGCGATGAAGATGGAGAACGTGCTGCGCGCCGAGCGCGACGGTCGGGTCAGGCGGGTCCACGTGGCGCCGGGGCAGAGCGTCGCGGTCGATCAGGTCCTCCTGGAGTACGAATAGGGCGCGGGAGCGGAGAAGCGCGCGGCGGCGTTGGTCGCATCCAAGGTCAGATCCAGGGCGGGTCGTTCCGCGCCTGGACGCTTGCGTCGGCCCGCAGCCTGCGGCTGGAGGGCTGGGTGCGCAACCGCTTGGATGGCAGCGTTGAATTGCGCGATTCGGGGTTGAGTTGCGCTACTCGTTGGATTCAGCTATCAGATTCGTCGACAATGACACTCTAGCTCATCGCGGGGAGGCTGCTGTGAAACAACTGTCGACCACCCTCGCCGGGGCGTTGTTTGCCTTTGCCCTGGGCACAACCACTGACGCGATCGCGGACGACCATGAGATCATCATCGGTTTCGCCGTGGCGCAGAGTGGCTGGATGGAACTCTATGATCGGCACCCGATGAACGGCGCGCTAATCGCCATCGACAAGATCAACGCCGAGGGTGGCATCCTCGGTCGGCAAATCAAGACAGTGTTCGCCGACACTAAGTCTGACCGCGCCGAAGGCACCAAGGCCGGCAAGAAGGTGTTGCGCGACGGCGCCCAGTTCATGGTCGTCTCGTGTGACTATGACATGGGCGGGCCGGCGGCGCTGACCGCACAGGCGGCCGGCGTGGTCGCCATGGCGACCTGCGCCTCGGACCCGAAAATGGGGGTGCAGGGCATCGGCCGCTACGTGTTCTCGATGGCGCTGGCCTCCCAGGGCGAGGGCTTCATTTTGGCCGATTATGGCCACAAGGAGTTGAACCTCCGCAAGCCGTATGTGCTTCTGGACGATTCCATCGAGTACAACAAGGGCGTCTGCCAAGGTTTCATGGAACGTTGGGTGCAGATCACGGGCGGCGAGAAGATCGTTGGTTATGACATCTTCAAGCAGGATGATGCCTCGATCGCCTCGCAGATCACGCGCATCAAAAGCAACGACCCCGCACCTGACAACCTGATGATCTGCTCCTACGGAACAGGTCTCACCTCGGCGTTGCGGCAAATCCGTGCAGCAGGTATCGAATTGCCGATCCTGCACGGCGAGCCGCTCGACGGTTCGTGGTGGCTCGATGCGGTGCCCAACATGTCCAATCTGTGGCACACCGCGTATGGCTCGATCCACGACGATGATCCCGACCCGGCACACCAGTGGATCTTGGAGGAGTACCGCAAGCGCTACGGCGAGCCGGAGAGCTCGTTCTACATCCCGGGCTACGCCACGATCGAGGCCTACAAGATCGCGGTCGAAAAGGCGGGCTCGATCGACTCCGACAAAGTGCTCGCGGCGCTTGAGACCTTCGATGAGGTGCCGTTGATGATCGGGCCGTCGACCTTTACGCCCGATCAGCACATTCAGAACAAGCGGCCGATGCTTATCATGGAAGTGCAGGGCGGCAAGAAAATCATGCGCGGCTACTACGGCACTGCCGGTGAGTGGAAGGTGGAGAGTGTGTTCTCCGAGGGTGACTTCTGCTCGAAGTGCGACTGTTGCCTCCAGTGATGCGAGCGTCTTGGTGCACGGCCCGCTAGGGCTGCGCCAGCGTTCTTGAGTGTTGAGGTCCCGGGACGAGATGCCCCTCGTCCCGGGACTATCGTTGCCACGGACTCGGGGCTTCAGCTATGGCGCGCGTACGCCCGGCCTCGTGCCGCCGACGGGTTGTCGTACTCGCTGATTCAGCACGCAGCGTCGAGTGGCGGGGAACCTGGCGATGACCGTCATCGTCCAGCACGTGAGTGATGCGATCAGCCTCGGTGCGCTCTATGCGCTGCTCGCGCTCGGCATCGGCTTGATCTACGGCATAATGCGACTGGTGAATTTCGCCCACGGCGATTTCATCATGATCGGCGGCTACACGATCTTCCTGACGGCGGAGCAGAACGTCGTCGTGACCATCGCCGCCACCATCCTGATGATGGTGGCGCTCGCCTTAGTCAGCGAGCGCATAGTTTTCCGGCCGTTGCGGCGGGCCAGCCCGGCGACGCTCCTCGTCGGTTCGGTGGCGCTCAGTTACTTCCTCTCGAACCTGATCCTGGTGGTGTTTCTCGGGAGGCCGAAGACGATGAGCTTCGGCCGCGACCTCGTCGAACACTTCGAGTTCCTGGGGGTTCGTATTCCTCAGATCAACTTCGTCGTGATCGTAGTGACGCTGGTGCTGATGGCTGGGCTCGCGCTCTTCTTGAGGAAAACGACGATTGGCACCAACATGCGTGCGGCAGCCGAGGACTTCGTGATGGCGCAGCTCCTCGGCGTCCGCGCCAATGTGGTCATCGCGATGGCCTTTGCCGTGGGTGGATTCCTGGCCGCCATTGTCACGCTTCTCTATTTCTCGCAGACCGGTTCCGTCAGTCCGCGCAGCGGCCTGCCGTTGGTCATCATCGCCTTCGTCGCGACGGTGGTCGGTGGGTTGGGCAGCCTAGTCGGCGCAGCGCTCGGCGGCTTCGTGGTCGGTGTCATCAGTGTCGTCCTCCAGATCATCCTGCCGGTCGACCTGCGGCCGTTCCGAGATGCCTTCGTGTTTGCGCTGGTCATCCTCATGCTGGTGTTCCGGCCTGGCGGTCTATTGATCGTGCAGGCGATGCGGGAGCGGGTCTAGATGGCCGAGAACCGGGCGCTCGCACTCTTGCGGCGGGTGTGGCCGGTCGTCTCGCTCGCTCTCATCCTGTTGGTGATCGCTATTGCCATCCGACTCACCGACGACATCGTCCTGGAAGACGTGTACATCGAGGCGCTGGCCAAGCTGGTCGTGGTCGTCGGCCTGTACATTTTCGTCGGCAACACCGGGGTCATCTCGTTCGGCCATCCCGCCTTCATGGCGATGGGCGCTTACGCCACCGCCTGGCTGACTATTCCGCCGAACATCAAGAGGATCTCGTTGCCCAACATCTGGCCGGCGCTGGCCGAGGCCCACGTCGCCGTGATACCCGCCAATCTACTCGCCGGTCTTCCGGCTGCCGCCTTCGCGTTCCTGGTGGGCCTCGGCATCTCCCGGCTCGCCGGGATCGCCGCCGGTATCTCGACGTTTGGGCTGCTGATGATCGTGCGCGTCGTCTACTCCAACTGGGAGGACTGGACGCTGGGGTTCAGCACCATCATGGGCCAGCCGCAGTATCTGACCATTTGGAACAGTTTCGGCTGGGGCATCTTCGCCATGGTGGTCGCGTTCGCCTATCAGGAATCGCGCCTCGGCCTAGCCGCACGCGCCTCGCGCGAAGACGAGGTCGCGGCCCGCGCCACGGGCGTCAACATCGCGCGCCAGCGGTTGATCGCCTTCGTCTTAAGCGCCTACCTGGTCGGCGTGGGTGGGGCGATCTACGTCCACTTCATCGGCACGGTGTCGATCGAGACCTTCTATGTCGACATGGTCGTGATCACGCTTGTCATGCTGATCGTCGGCGGCATTAACAGCTTGGCGGGTGCCGTCCTCGGCACCATCGCCATCACCGCGCTGATCGAGATGCTGCGCAATCTTGAGGGCGGCTTCGAGATCGGGGCGACCGTGATCGCCGCGCCGCGCGGCACCCAGGAGATCGGGTTGGCGATCGTCATGTTGTTGATCCTGATCTACCGCCCGAAAGGCATCACCGGCGGGCGCGAGATCACCTGGCCGTTTGCACCCCGGCGTCGCTGACAAGCGGGTTGGAAACCGCGTGGGCCTGCCCAAACGCATTGACGCCATGGTCGAGCGCTGCGCGGTTGGTCCCGCGGCCGCCCGGGTCAGCGCGGTCGTCCGCACGAGCCCCGATCCCGATGAGGGCGCATTGAGCGCCGGCTTCCACCAGCGACCAACGGCGTGAGGCGGCGTGTTCGCGATCACGGAAGTGACGGGGCGCTTCCCCGATTTCCGGGTGGCGCTGGTTGTGGCGACCGAGCTCGACCTGTCGGGCGCCTCGCCCGCCGATTGCGATGACCTGCTGGCCGCGGCCGAGGGCGTCGCGGCCGGGCGGCTCGGCACGACCCCGCTCAGCGCAATGCCCGAGCTGGCGTGCTGGCGCGCGGCTTACAAGGCGTTTGGTGTCAAGAAGACCAGCTACCGCTCCTCGGTCGAGCGCCTGCTCAAGACCGTGCAGCGCGGCGAGCGCCTGGCGCGCGTCAACGCGCTGGTGGACATCTACAACGCGGTATCGCTGCGCCACCGCATGCCGGTCGGCGCCGATGATCTCGACCGGGTGACCCCGCCGCTCGCGTTCCGCTTCGCGCGCGGCGACGAAAGCTTCGTTCCCCTCGGTCGGGCCGATCCGGAGCCGCCGGCACCCGGCGAGGTCGTGTATGCGGACGCCGAGAAGTGCCTGTGCCGGCGCTGGAACTGGTATCAGGACGGGCGCAGCGCTATCCGCCCGACGACGCGGCGGGCCGTATTGACGATCCAGGCGCTGGCGCCGACCGCGGCGGCGCTGACCGAAGCAGCGGCGGAGTTGAGCGGCCTGATTGCCCGCCATTGCCGGGCGCGCTGTGCCGTGGTCATCGCCGATTGTGACCTGCCCGTCGTCCCGCTTCCCACACCCTAGGCGCCACGCCGGCTGTCCGGTGATGGGGGCATCCAAGCCGGCGGCGTCAGCGCGCTCGGGGCGATCGCGAAGACCGCGGCAAACGCCTGTGCCAGGGCGACATCGACCTCGGCGAGCGTAGCCGGCACTCCGAGCGCGGCCAGCGAGGTCACGCCGTGCGCGCGAACGCCGCACGGCACGATCCCGGCGTAGTGGCTGAGATCAGGGGCCACGTTGAGCGCGACGCCGTGGTAACTGACCCATTGCCGCACCCGCACGCCGATCGCGGCGATCTTGTCATCGCCCTCGCGATGGCGCCCCCGATGGATCCAGACCCCCACCCGGTCGGCGCGCCGCTCGCCCTTCACGTCGAAGGCCGCGAGCGCCCTGATTAACCAATCCTCAAGCAGCCGCACATAGCTTCGGACATCCTGCCCATGGTGGCGCAGATCGAGCATGACGTAGCCGACTCGCTGGCCGGGTCCGTGGTAGGTGAACTGGCCGCCGCGGCCGGTGCGGTACACGGGCAGCCGGGAGGCGTCGAGCAGATCCTCGGCCCGGGCGCTGGTGCCGGCGGTGTAGAGCGGAGGATGCTCGAGCAGCCAGACGCGCTCAGGCGCCGCGCCGGCGCGAATGCCCGCGACGTGTGCTTCCATGGCGGCGACGGCGCGCGGGTAATCCTCGAGACCGTCGCTGACCTGCCAGACGATCTGCCGAGCCGAGCGCGGCGCCGCGCGGGCCGGTGAGGCTGCCTCGTTCATGGAGCGATGATAGAGCGGGTATGGTTGACGAGGAACAGAAAGCGATCAACGACGTCTCGGTCGAGATCTCTGTGGTCCTTGGCAAGGCAGAGATGCCGATCAACCAGCTCCTCAAGATGGGCCGGGGTGCCGTGATCGAGCTCGAGGCGCTTGTCGAGGACGATGTCTGGATCTACGCCAACAACCGCCTCATCGCCCGCGGCGAGGTGGTCGTGGTCGGCGATCACATCGCGGTCTCCATCACCGATTCGGTCAGCCGCGGCAGCCGCTGAGGTGGCCGGGTGGCGCGGGCCGGGGCTTGCTTGGGTGGGGCGGATTTGCTAAGTCCGGCCTCTCCCTGCGGTCGTGGCGGAAATGGTAGACGCGCAGCGTTGAGGTCGCTGTGGGATAACATCCCGTGGAAGTTCGAGTCTTCTCGACCGCACCAATACCGGAAGCCCGCGGCGCGCGCGGCGGGAATTGCTAATCCGAGCACGCTGTGCGAGCGTCTGCCGAGCAGCGCCATCGGCACCGGCGAACTGCACGCCCTGTGACCCTGGCGGCGCACGCCCGCCTGCGCTCCAGCTCACCCGGAGGAGGCCATGTCCGACGATCACAGCAAGATGGCGCTGGAGTACCACCGTCTCCCGACCCCAGGCAAGATCAGCGTCACCCCGACGAAGAACCTGGCCAACCAGCGCGATCTGTCGCTCGCCTACTCGCCCGGGGTCGCCGCCGCCTGCCTGCGCATCGCCGAGGACCCGAGCGAGGCCGCCTCGCTCACCGTGCGCGCCAACCTCGTCGCCGTGATCACCAACGGTACCGCGGTGCTGGGTCTTGGCAACATCGGTCCGCTTGCGGCGAAGCCAGTGATGGAGGGCAAGGGCGTCCTGTTCAAGAAGTTCGCCGGCGTCGATGTGTTTGACATCGAGCTCGACGAGCTCAATGCCGACAAGATCGTCGACATCGTGGCGAGCCTCGAGCCGACGTTCGGCGGGATCAACCTCGAGGACATCCGCGCGCCGGAATGCTTCGTCATCGAGCGCAAGCTGCGCGAACGCATGAAGATCCCGGTGTTTCACGACGATCAGCACGGCACGGCAATCGTCGTGGCGGCGGCGATCTACAATGGTTTGCGCGTGGTGGAGAAGAGGGTCGGCGATGTCAGGCTGGTCTGCTCCGGCGCCGGCGCGGCCGCGCTGGCGACGCTGAACCTGCTGGTCAGCCTCGGCCTCGACCCCCAGAAGGTGCTGGTGTGCGACCGTTCGGGCGTCATCTACAAGGGCCGTGACAAGGACATGGACGAGTACAAGATCCGGTGGGCGCGGCGGACGAACGCGCGCACGCTGACCGATGCGCTGGTCGGCGCCGACATCTTTCTCGGCGTGTCCGGGCCGCGGGTGATGACCGGCGAGATGGCCAAAGGGATGGCCGCGCGCCCGATCATCCTCGCGCTGGCCAACCCGACGCCCGAGATCCTGCCCGAGGAGGCGCGCGCGGCCCGGCCCGATGCGATCATCGCCACCGGCCGCTCGGACTACCCCAATCAAGTCAACAACGTTCTCTGTTTCCCCTTCATCTTCCGCGGCGCGCTCGACGTCGGCGCGACGACGATCAACGAAGAGATGAAGGTCGCGTGCGTGCGCGCGCTCGCCGATCTGGCGATGGCCGAGCCCTCCGATGTGGTCGCCAGCGCCTACCGCAAGCAGTCGCTGACCTTCGGGCCGGAATACCTGATCCCGAAGCCGTTCGACCCGCGGATTCTGGTCGAGGTTGCCCCGGCGGTCGCCAAGGCGGCGATGGCGAGCGGCGTCGCGACGCGCCCGATCACCGATTTCGACGCCTACCGCGAGCGGCTCAACCAGTTCGTCTACCGCTCCGGCATCGTCATGAAGCCGCTGTTCGACGATGCGCGCAAGGACCCCAAGCGCCTCGTCTACGCCGATGGCGAGGAGAACCAGGTGTTGCGGGCGCTCCAGATCGTCGTCGACGACGGCCTAGCCAAGCCTATCCTCATCGGCCGTCGCCGAGTGATCGAGCGGCGCATCAAGAAGCTCGCACTGCGGCTCAAGCTCGACCAGGACTTCGCGTTGTGCGACCCCGAGGACGATCCGCGCTACCGCGACTACTGGCAGCTCTATCACAGTCTCACGGAACGCCGCGGCGTCACCCCCGATGAGGCGCGGGCGATTGTCCGAACCAACACCACCGTGATCGGCGCGCTGATGCTCGCGCGGGGCGAGGCCGATGCGCTGCTGTGCGGCGTGGTCGGGCGGTTCGAGCAGCATCTGGAGCAGCTCGTTCACGTCGTCGGCCTGCGTCCCGGCGTCAAGGAGCCGGCGGGCGTCGAGCTCCTGATGATGCCCCGGGGGACGGTGTTCATGGCCGACACTGCGGTCTCGTACGAACCGAGCGCCGAGCACATCGCCGAGACCGCCATCCAGGCGGCCGGGCTGGTGCGCCGGTTCGGCCTGGCGCCGAAAGTGGCGCTGGTCTCGCACTCGACCTTCGGCAGTGCCGACACCGCGACCGCGCGGCGCCTGCGCGAGGCCCTGGCGCTGATCCGCCGCGAGGCGCCCGACCTCGAGGTCGAGGGCGAGATGCGAGCGGACGCGGCGCTCGTCGAAGCGGTGCGGAATCACCTGTTCCCGAACGCGCAACTCCGCGGCCAGGCGAACGTGCTGGTCATGCCCAACCTCGACGCCGCCAATATCGCCTTCAACCTGGCCAAGTGCCTCGCCGAGGGGCTCTCGATCGGCCCGATCCTGGTGGGCATGGCGAAGCCCGCCCACATCGTGCCGCCGTCCGTGACCGTGCGCGGGCTCGTCAACATG